>DATBAJ010000039.1:0-28264 GCA_036271575.1 Gammaproteobacteria bacterium | reverse complement strand
CCTGCGGCACTCCCCGCCGGCGCACCGCTATCGCGTGGCCTTGAGCGGCGGGCTGGACTCCAGCGTGTTGTTGCACGCGCTTGCTGCGGAACGCGGTGCACTGCCCGGCGAACTGAGCGCGGTGCACGTGCATCACGGCCTCCATCCGGACGCCGACGGTTGGCAAGCCCGTTGCGAACGTGCCTGCCTGGACCTGAGTGTCCCCCTGGAGTCCGTCCGAGTCTCTGTCAGGCCTGCCAAAGGCGAGAGCCTCGAAGCTACCGCCCGGGAACGGCGTTACGCCGTGTTCCGCGACTTGATGCGGCCGGGCGATGCGCTGCTGCTGGCGCACCATGTGGACGACCAGGCGGAGACCTTCCTGCTCCAGGCCCTGCGCGGAGCCGGCGTGCGGGGCCTCGCCGCCATGCCCGAGAGAGCAGAGCTCGCAGATGGCCTGCTGCTGCGGCCGCTCCTGAGGTTCACACGCGCAGACCTCGAGACCTGGGCACGCGGCCGCGGGCTCGAATGGATCGAAGACCCCAGTAACGCCGACCGGGACTTCGACCGCAACTATCTGCGCCACGAAGTGATGCCATCCCTCAAGCAGCGCTGGCCCGCCGCGGCCCATACCTTGTCCCGTGCCGCGCGCCACAGCGCCGAGGCGGAGGCGGTAGTGCAGGTCCTGGCGGCGGAGGATTGGCAGCGTTACGGCGCGGGAGAGACGCTTCCGGTACAGGCCCTCGAGGAGCTCCCTGAACCCCGGGCCCGGTACTTGCTGCGCCATTGGCTCCATCTACGCAGCCTGCCGATGCCGCCTTCCACCAAGCTCGGCGAGATACTGCTGCAGGCGCGAGCCGCCGAGGACCGTAATCCCTGTGTGGATTGGGAGGGGGTGGAGGTACGCCGCTACGCCGGGCATCTCTACGCGTTCGTACCCCTGCCCCCGGCGCCGGAGGATTTCCAGCTTCGTCCCGGGCCATTCGAGGACCTAGGGCCGGGTCTCGGGGCCCTGGGGCTGGTACCCGCGGCGGGAGAAGGCATCCGGGCAGCCCTATGCGGCCCGGCGGGCCTGCGGGTGAGCTTCCGCAGCGGCGGCGAAACTTGTCGTCCCATGGGCCGGGCCCATGACCGGCCCCTCAAAAAATGGCTGCAAGAGATGCACGTCTTCCCCTGGCTGCGGGACCGCCTGCCGCTGGTCTATTCCGGCGAGGAACTGCTGGCAGTGGCCGGGCTCTTTGCCTGCGAACCCCACGCGGCGCGCGCCGGCGAAGCGGGTTTGCGCATCGAGTGGCGCGAACACCCACCGCTGCATTGAAGCCCTGAGGTTTTTCCGCAGGAATCCGCATCCTGTCGCGCGCGTGCTTTTCGAGGCTCTGGCCTTCTGATAATCTGTCTTCCCGATTCCGCAGTGCCGTCCCGGCGCCGCGTCGGGAGCTCCAGATGACCCAGTTCGTATTCGTCACCGGCGGTGTGGTTTCCTCATTAGGCAAAGGCATCGCCTCCGCCTCCTTGGGCGCCATCCTCGAGGCCCGCGGCCTCAAGGTCACCATGGTCAAGCTGGACCCGTACATCAACGTGGATCCCGGCACCATGAGCCCGTTCCAGCACGGCGAGGTATTCGTCACCAACGACGGCGCCGAGACCGACCTGGACCTGGGACATTACGAGCGTTTCATCCGCGCCCGCATGGGCCGGAGCAACAACTTCACCACCGGCCGCATCTACGAGAACGTGATCCGTCGCGAGCGCCGCGGCGATTACCTGGGCGGCACGGTGCAGGTGATCCCGCACATCACCGATGAGATCAAGCGCTGCATCCGCGAGGGTGCCGGCGATGCCGACGTCTGCCTGGTGGAGATCGGCGGCACCGTGGGCGACATCGAATCGCTGCCGTTCCTGGAGGCCATCCGCCAGATGGGCGTGGAGATGGGCCGCAGCGGCAAGTGCGTATACATGCACCTGACCCTGGTGCCCTACATCCCCACCTCCGGCGAGACCAAGACCAAGCCCACCCAGCACTCTGTGAAGGAACTGCGCTCCATCGGCATCCAGCCGGACATCCTGCTGTGCCGTGCTGCGGCCGAGCTGCCCCAGGACGCGCGCCGCAAGATCGCGTTGTTCACCAACGTGGAGGAGCGGGCCGTCATCTCCGCGCCGGACGTGGACGATATCTACAAGATCCCCCTGGTGCTGCATGAGCAGGGCCTGGATGACATCGTGGTGGACCACCTGCGCATCAATGCGCGCTCGGCGAACCTCTCGGAATGGCGTCGCGTGGTTGAAGCCCGCGCCAACCCCGAGGCCACGGTGAACGTGGCCATGGTGGGTAAGTATGTGAACCTGGCGGACGCATACATGTCGCTCAACGAAGCGCTGCGCCACGCCGGCCTGCATACGCGCACCTCGGTGAAGATCAACTACATCGATTCCGAGGAAGTGGCCAAGAATGGCACCGCCATGCTGCGCGGCATGGACGCGATCCTGGTGCCGGGCGGCTTCGGTGAGCGCGGCATCGAGGGCAAGATCGCCGCCGCTGCCTATGCCCGCGAGCACAACATCCCCTATCTCGGCCTGTGCCTCGGCCTGCAGGTGGCGGTCATCGACTTCGCGCGCAATGTGGTGGGGCTGAAGGGCGCCCACAGCACCGAGTTCGAGCGCAACGCCCCCCATCCGGTCATCGCCCTCATCACCGAGTGGAAGGATCGCAGCGGCAACGTGGAGAAGCGGGACGACAAGTCCGACATGGGCGGCACCATGCGTCTGGGCGCCCAGGAGGCACTGGTCAAGCCGGGGACCCTGGCCCACAAGCTTTACGGCAAGGACAAGATCACGGAGCGCCATCGTCACCGCTACGAATTCAACAACAACTATCTCGAACAGCTTGAGAAGAAGGGCCTGGTGTTCTCGGGCCGCTCCAGTGACGACCTCATGGAGATCGTGGAGCTGCCGAGCCACCCGTTCTTCATCGCCACCCAGTTCCACCCTGAGTTCACCTCCACGCCGCGCGACGGACATCCACTGTTCACGGGCTTCATCAAGGCGGCGCGGGCCTTTGCCCAGGAGTCCGGCCAGACCCTGAAGGCGGCGCGCGCATGAAGCTGTGTGGGTTCGAGGCGGGTCCCGACAAGCCGTTCTTCCTCATCGCTGGTCCTGACACTCTCGAGAGCGAGCAGCTCGCCCTCGACGTGGCCGGCCATCTGAAAGAAGTCACGGCCAAGCTCAAGATCCCGTACATATTCAAGGGCTCTTTCGATAAAGCCAACCGCACTTCCGGCAAGAGCTATCGCGGTCCCGGCATGGAGGAGGGCCTGCGCATCCATGCCAAGGTGCAGAAGCAGATTGGCGTGCCGGTCTTGACCGACGTGCACGAGGACACGGACATGGAGGCGGTGGCCGCGGTGGTGGACGTGATCCAGACTCCGGCCTTCCTCTGCCGCCAGACCAACTTCATCCAGCGCGCCGCGCGCACCGGCAAGCCGATCAACATCAAGAAGGGCCAGTTCCTCTCCCCCTGGGAGATGAAGAACGTAGTGGACAAGGCCCAGGCCACCGGCAACCAGCAGATCATGGTGTGCGAGCGGGGCTTCTCCTTCGGTTACAACAACCTGGTGGTGGACATGCGCGGCCTCGCCGTGATGCGCGCCACCGGCTGCCCGGTGGTGTTCGACGCCACCCACTCGGTGCAGCTGCCGGGCGGGCAGGGCGGCAGCTCCGGCGGCCAGCGTGAGCACATCTCGGTCTTGGCCCGCGCCGCCATCGGTGCCGGCGTATCCGGCGTGTTCATGGAGACCCATCCGGATCCGGACAAGGCGCTCTGCGACGGCCCCAACTCCATGAAGCTCGCCGACATGGCCGCACTGCTGGAGACCCTGAAGGAACTGGACCTGGCGGTGAAACGCCGGCCCTACCTGGAAAGCACACTCTGACCCTCACTATCTAAGGAAGACGGCTGGCCATGGCGAAGATCACCGACATCCGCGCCCGCGAGATCATCGACTCCCGGGGCAATCCCACTGTAGAAGCAGATGTGCTGCTGGACTCAGGCCATTGGGGCCGCGCCGCAGTGCCCTCAGGCGCCTCCACCGGCAGCCGCGAGGCAGTGGAGCTGCGGGACGGCGACAAGAACCGTTACGGCGGCAAGGGCGTATTGAAGGCCGTGGCCAACGTCACCGGTCTCATTCGCAAGAAGCTCAAGGGTTTCAAAGCCGAGGACCAGAAGAAGCTGGATCAGGCGCTCATCGACCTGGACGGTACCGACAACAAGGGCCGCCTGGGCGCCAACGCGCTGCTGGCCGTATCCCTGGCCAACGCACGCGCCGCCGCCAACCATGCCGACTTGCCGTTGTTCGAGTACCTGGGCGGCAGCCGCGCCGTGACCTTGCCGGTGCCGATGATGAACATCATCAACGGCGGCGCCCATGCCGATAACAACGTGGACATCCAGGAGTTCATGATCCTGCCCGTCGGCGCCCCGGACTTCGCCGAGGCCCTGCGCTACGGTGCCGAGATATTCCACACCCTGAAGAAAGTGCTGCACGAGCGCGGTCTCAACACTGCGGTGGGCGACGAAGGCGGCTTCGCGCCGGACCTGCCGTCCAACGAGGCGGCGTTGATGGCCATCATGGAGGCCATCGATCGCGCCGGTTACAAGGCCGGCGAGGACATCCTGCTTGGCCTCGATGCCGCCAGCACCGAGTTCTACAAGGACGGCCGCTACCACCTGGAATCGGAGCGCCGACAGTACACCTCGGCTGAGTTCGCGGACTACCTGGCTCACCTCGCGAAGAAGTTCCCGATCGTGACCATCGAAGACGGCATGGCCGAGAACGACTGGCAGGGTTGGAAGACGCTCACCGAGAAGCTCGGCAAGCAGGTGCAGCTGGTCGGCGATGACCTGTTCGTCACCAACACCAAGATCCTCAAGGAAGGCATCGACAAGCACATCGCCAACTCCATCCTCATCAAGGTGAATCAGATCGGCACCCTGACCGAGACCATCGCCGCCATCGACATGGCGGTGAAGGCGGGTTACACCGCCGTGGTATCGCACCGCTCCGGTGAGACTGAGGATTCCTCCATCGCCGACATCGCCGTGGGCAGCAAGGCCACCCAGATCAAGACCGGTTCGCTGTCACGCTCCGACCGGCTCGCCAAGTACAACCAGCTGCTGCGCATCCAGGAGACGCTGGGCGGCAAGGCGCGCTACCACGGCGCCAAGGCCTTCCCGGCCGGGATCGGCAAGCGGTGAGACTTGCCGGCCGCTTCGGCTGGAAGCGGCTGGTGCCGCTGGCCCTGCTCCTGTTGCTGGCACTGTTCCAGTTCCAACTCTGGTTCGGCGTCGGCAACGTGCCTTCCGCCATGCGTCTCAAGAACCAGGTGGACGTCCAGGCCGTGGAGAATGCAGCCTTGAGCAAGCGCAACGCCGCCCTGACCGCTGAAGTGAACGACCTCAAGGGCGGCCAGGCAGCCATCGAGGAGCGCGCCCGCGCCGAACTCGGGATGGTGAAGAAAGGCGAGGCCTTCTATCAGATCGTGCAGGTCCCCGCGCCTGCCACCAGGGCGCACTGAGCATGGGCGCGCGCTACTGGGCGGTGATCCCGGCCGCCGGCAGCGGCATGCGCATGGGCAGCTCCATCCCCAAGCAATACCTGTCCCTGGCCGGTCGCACGGTCATTGAACGGGTGCTGGACGTACTGCTTGCAGAGCCGGCCATCGCCGGCGTCACGGTGGCGGTAGCTGCGGACGATCCTTACTGGCGGCGTTATCTGCCGGGTTCGCACCCAAAGCCGGTGCGCATCGCCTCCGGCGGCGAGACCCGCGCCCACTCGGTCTTGAATGCCTTGCTCACGCTGGATGAGGAACTGGAGGACGGCGACTGGGTGCTGGTGCACGATGCGGCGCGACCCTGCCTGCATCCCCGGGATATCTCCCTGCTTCTGCATAGCATCGGCGACGATCCGGTGGGCGGCATACTGGCGGTGCCGGTGGCGGATACGCTCAAACGCGTGGACGAGGACCGGATGATCAGCGCCACGCCGGATCGCAGCGAGCTCTGGCGCGCCTTCACTCCGCAGATGTTCCGCTACAGACTGCTGAAGGACGCGCTACAGGCGGCGCTTGCGGCGGGCGAAGCGCCCAGCGACGAGGCGGGCGCCCTGGAGCGGCTGCGCCACCCGGTGAAGGTGGTGGAAGGCCGCAGCGACAACATCAAGATCACCCGACCCGACGACATTGCGCTGGCCGAGGCCATCCTCGCGCACCGCGCCGGAGAGAAACCATGAGAATCGGCCACGGTTACGACGTGCATGCCTTCGGTCCCGGCGACCACGTGATGCTGGGCGGCGTGCGCATCGCCTATTCGAAAGGTGTCAAAGCTCACTCGGACGGCGACGTGGTGCTGCACGCGGTCTGCGACGCGCTCCTGGGCGCCGCAGCCCTGGGCGACATCGGCCGGCATTTCCCGGACACGGATCCGAAGTGGAAGGGCGTCGATAGCCGCCTGCTGCTGCGGGAGACCGTCAAGCTGCTGGCAGTGAAGAAGCTCAAGCCCGCCCAGGTGGATGTGAGCGTGATCGCCGAAGCGCCCAAGCTCGCGCCCCATATCGCCGCCATGTGTGTGAACCTGGCCGCAGACCTGGGACTCCTCGCAGACAAGGTCAACGTGAAGGCCACCACCCACGAAGGTCTGGGGTCTATCGGCCGCGGTGAGGGCCTTGCGGCCCATGCGGTAACTCTCCTTACAGATATCTAGTCAGCATGGATGAACTTCCCAACTGGGCCCGCGCCTACGGGCCCCTGACCCTTTCCGCCCGTATCCGCGCTGCGGCGGAGGACTTCCGGGTGGACGAGGTGCTGGGTTTCGCTGCCGACGGTGACGGGCCGCATGTCCTGCTGCACGTGGAGAAGCGCGGTGCCAACACCCATTGGGTGGCGGAACAGTTGGCGCGGCATGCAGGTATCTCGCCGCGGGAAGTGGGTTACGCCGGCCTCAAGGACCGGCATGCGGTCACCACCCAACATTTCACCCTGCCTCTGGACCGCAAGCCCGAGCCGGACTGGAGCGCCTTGGGGCTGCCGGATATCCGCGTGCTCAAGTCCGAGCGGCACCGTCGCAAACTCAAGACCGGCTCCCTCGAGGGCAATCGTTTTCGTCTGGTGCTGCGCGGATTCGACGGGCCCATCACGATGCTGATGCCGAAGTTGGAAGCCATCAAGTCCGGCGGGGTTCCCAATTATTTCGGTGAGCAGCGCTTCGGACGCGGTGCCGCCAACATCCAGAAAGCGGAAGCCGCGCTCTCGGGCAAGCTGCGCATCCATGACCGGCGGCTGTTCAGCCTGCTCCTGTCCACCGCCCGCAGCCTGATCTTCAATGACCTGCTGTCGGCGCGGGTGGAGGCGGGCAACTGGAATAAGTTGCTCTCCGGTGAGGTGATGATGCTGGATGGTACTCACAGCGTATTCCGCGCAGTGGAAGGCGACCCGGAACTGTCGGGACGCCTGCAGCGCGGCGACGTGCATCCTACCGGCCCCCTCTGGGGTCGCGGTGAGCCGATGACATCGGGAGAAGTCCAGGCGCTGGAAGCTGAAGTGGCCGCACGTCACCCCGCCCTCACCAAGGGCCTCGCCAAGGTGGGCGTGGACATGGCGCGGCGCAGCCTGCGCCTGGCTGTAAGGGACTTCGCCTGGCAAACAGAGGGCGACACATTGATACTGGAGTTCTTCCTGCCGGCGGGAGCCTATGCCACCACCGTGCTGCGGGAACTGGTGCAGACCCACGGAGAGAACGAAGATGTTAACGAAGATTGAACACGGCGATGTCCTGGAACTGCGTCTGGAACGCCCGCCGGTGAACGCGCTGCATCATCCTCTGGTGAAAGAATTGCGCGCGGCCGTGGAAGCCGCACCCAAGTCCGGCGCCAAGGCCCTGGTGCTGTCGGGCGTCAACGGCATGTATTCCGCCGGTCTCGACGTGCCCTGGCTCCTGGAGCTGGACCGCGCCGGCATGCAGATATTCTGGGAAGAGTTCTTCGCCATGCTGCGGAGTGTGGCGCTCTCGCCGATCCCGGTGGCGGCGGCCATCACGGGGCACAGCCCCGCCGGAGGTGCCGTCATCGCCATCTTCTGCGATACGCGCATCGCCGCCCAGGGCAAGTTCAAGATCGGCTTGAACGAGGTGCAGGTGGGCCTGCCGGTGCCGCGGGTGATCCTGAGTGCATTCATCCGGCTGTTGGGGCAGCGGCAGGCAGAACGGCTGGCCGTGCGTGGCGCGCTGATCTCGCCGGACGAGGCCCTGGCAGTAGGTCTGGTGGACCAGGTGGTGGCACCGGAGGAAGTGGTGCCGCGCGCTGTCGAATGGTGCCGGGAGATGCTGAGACTACCCGCACCGGCCATGCTCGCTACCCGCAAGACACTGCGGGACGACTATGCCCGCATGTTTGATGCCGAGGGCACCACGACTCGGGACGAGATGACGGCGGTATGGTTCAGCGAAGAGACCCAGAAGGCCTTGAAAGATCTGGTTGCGCAACTGGCTGCCCGCAAGAAATAAATCCTGACCCCCTAGGAGAAGATGGCTCAAAGCGTTACGAGCGAAGGCAGAGCGAGGCGCGGGAGGCGAGCCCCCGGAGCGTGCTCTTATGCACGTGAGGGTCCGTCGCATGCGACGGACGGGCGGACCATGGTCCGCCCTGGGCCACTCGCGAAGCGAGTGGGCGAGCCTCCCGCTCGCCGCTTCCGCACATCCCTGTGCTCCGCGGCACGTACGCATCCTGCTACAGACGAAGCTATGCCGAGCGCAGTAGCTTTGAGCTAACTCTTACCCAATAGGACGTATAAGGCGCCGGTGCCGCCGTCTGCGGGTCGGGCAGAGCAGAAGGCCAGCACGTTCTTGCGCTGGCGCAGCCAGCCGCCCAGTTTCTGTTTGATGACCGGGCCTTTAGGGCCAGACCCCAGGCCCTTGCCGTGGATGATGCGCACGCAACGCCAGCCGCGGTCGCCCGCTTCCAGCAGGAACTCCGCCACCGCCACCCGCGCATCCTCGCTGCGCAGGCCGTGCAGGTCCAGCTCGGCGCGGGCGCTGAACTGGCCGCGGCGCAGCTTGCGCATGAGGGCCAGCTGCACGCCGGGTTTGGCGTACCAGAGGTCTTCGCCGCTGAAGGCGCCGTCGTCCAGGTCCAGCCGCAGGCTTTCCTCCAGCACCGCGCGCTTCTCCATGTCGGCAAAGCGGGCCCGTGGCGGCGGTTTGGTCTTCTTGGTCGGCGCCTTCTTCTTGGCGCGCAAGGGTTTCGCGCCCTTCACGGATTCGCGGAAGAGTCGGCGGTCTTCTTCGCTGGGTTCATGCTTGGAGCGCATGGGTGTGGGCCGGTCTTTTACAGTATCCTAAGCATGATAATGCATAAGTTCCGGGGAGTTACGTGCGGATATTGCTGAGCAACGACGACGGTTGCCGTGCCGAGGGGCTGCACCGGCTGGCGGAGGCCCTCAAGGGCTTCGCCACCGTCACCATCGTCGCCCCCGATCGCAACCGCAGCGGCGCCAGCAATTCCCTGACCCTGGATGGACCGCTCAGGCTGCACCACGATGCCCCCGATGTCATCTGCGTGGACGGCACGCCCACCGACTGCGTGCACCTCGCCATCACCGGCTTGCTGGAGGAATCTCCGGACATGGTGGTCTCCGGCATCAATGCCGGCGCCAACCTGGGGGACGATGTCTTGTATTCCGGTACCGTGGCGGCCGCCATGGAAGGGCGATTCCTGGGGTTCCCGGCTGTGGCGGTCTCGTTGGTGCTGGATTCGACCGGTGGCCGGCACTATGTCTCGGCGGCACGCTTCACCTGCGAGCTGGTGAAACGCCTGCGCTCCCATCCCTTGCCGGCGGACACCATCCTCAACGTGAACGTACCGGACCTGGCCTGGGGCGACATCAAAGGCGTGGAGGCGACGCGCCTGGGACACCGGCATCGCTCCGAACCCGTACTCAAGGACTCCGATCCCCGCGGCCGGCCCATCTATTGGATAGGGCCTCCGGGTGCCGAACAGGATGCAGGTCCCGGCACGGACTTCGACGCCATCCGGCGTCGCCGTATCTCGGTGACACCGATACAGATAGACCTCACGCGTTACTCCGCCATGGACAACCTGTCCCAGTGGCTACAGGGCATGGAACTGCCATGAGCGAGGCCCGCGGTATCGGCATGACCTCGGCACGCACCCGCGATCGGCTGGTGGCGCGTCTGAAGGAACAGGGCATCAAGGATGCGCGGGTCTTGAGCCTGATCCGCTCCACGCCGCGGCACCTGTTCGTGGACGAGGCGCTGGCGAGCCGCGCCTACGAGGATACGGCCCTACCCATCGGTCTCGGCCAGACCATCTCCCAGCCCTACGTGGTGGCGCGCATGACCGAGGCCTTGATGGAGGCGGGACCCCTGGAGAAAGTGCTGGAGGTGGGCACCGGCTGCGGCTATCAGACCGCCATCCTCTCTTCGCTGGTGAAGCGCGTGTATACGGTGGAACGCCTCGCGGCCCTCTCGCAGCGGGCGCGCCAGACCTTGAGCAGCATCAGCATCCGCAACGTCTTTTACCGGCATGCGGACGGCGGCTGGGGCTGGACCCAGCATGCACCTTACGACGGCATCATCGTCACTGCCGCGCCGGAAGACGTGCCGCCCTCGCTGCTGGAACAACTGACGGAAGGCGGGCGCATGGTGATCCCGGTGGGTCCCGGCGGCGACCAGCAACTGCTGCGCATCACGCGGCGCGCGGGCGATAAGTTCGATCGGGAAGTGTTGGACCGGGTGAGCTTCGTCCCGCTGTTGGGGGGGCTCGAGTGAAACGCCTGGTCATCTGTCTCATGCTCTCGTTGCTGGCCGGTTGTGCCGGGGCTCTGCAGTGGAATGCACCCCAGGATGCACCGGCTCTCGAGCCGGCACCGGCTTCTTATGTGGTGAAGCCCGGCGACACCCTTTATTCGATCTCCTGGCGTTACGGCCTGGACTATCACGATGTGACGGGCTGGAACCATCTCGGTGCCGACTACCGCATCCACCCGGGGGACAAGCTGGTGTTGGCGGCCCCCAAAGGCAGCTTGCACCGGCCGGCGCCGGGCACGGCCAGTGCGCGCTCGGCATACATAGTGGCCTCGCCGCCGTCCTCAGGTCCGGTGCAGTGGGCCTGGCCGGTGGAAGGCCAGGTGGTGCGCCTGTTCCATGCCGGCAACAGCCTCGCCAAGGGCGTGGACATCACCGCTGCCCAAGGCACGGAGATCCACGCCGCCAGCGGCGGCAAGGTGGTCTACGCCGGCAGCGGTATCGTCGGTTATGGAAAACTCATCATCATCAAGGACAGCGAGGCCTTCCTCTCCGCCTACGCGGACAACGACCAGATACTGGTGAAGGAAGGTGACCTGGTGCGCGGCGGAGACCGCATCGCCACCATGGGGCTGGGGCGTGACAACCGCCCGGTGCTGCACTTCGAGATCCGCTACAACGGCGATCCCGTCGATCCTTTGAGCTACCTTCCGAAAAAATAGCGACTTGCTTCGAAACCCCATGCGTTGCAAGATTGAGCCATGTTCCCGTCCATGAATACCCGCCGAGCGCGGCAGCCTGCGTGAGCCGTCAGGGCCGCAGCGCGCAGGACGAAGAAGTCCTGGTGGAGGCCGAAGCGGAAGAGGCGCCGCCGGCCGGGGAGCTGCTGGCCGGCGAGGAATCCGAGGAGTCGTTGCCCGCAGCCGAAGTGGAGGCCGCCGACGAGGAGGCTGAGCCCCAGGCGGAAGCCGCGCCGGCCGTGGTTGAAGCCCAGCTCGATGCCACCCGCCTGTATCTGTCCGAGATCGGCTATTCCCCCTTGCTCTCCGCCGAGGAGGAGGTCTACTACGGCCGCCTCGCGCTGCGCGGTGATGAGTCCGCCCGCCGTCGCATGATCGAGAGCAACCTGCGCCTGGTGGTGAAGATCGCCCGCAAGTACATCAACCGCGGCTTGCCGCTGCTGGATCTGATCGAAGAGGGCAACCTCGGCCTCATCCACGCGGTGGAGAAGTTCGACCCGGAACGGGGTTTCAGGTTCTCCACCTATGCAACCTGGTGGATCCGCCAGACCATCGAGCGCGGCATCATGAACCAGACCCGCACCATCCGCCTGCCGATCCACGTCATCAAGGAACTGAACCTTTACCTGCGCGCAGCACGCAAGCTCGCGCATGCGCTGGACCGGGATGCCACCGCCGAGGAGATCGCCAAGGAGATGGAGACCTCGCCGGAAGAGGTCAAGCGCCTGCTCGGCCTGAACGAGCGCGTCACCTCCGTGGATTCACCTATCAGCCGTGATGGCGAGCGTCTGCTGCTGGATGCCATCCCCGATGAGAACAACACCGATCCCTCGCGCCTGCTGCAGGATGCGGACATGCAGATCGTCATCGAGAGGTGGTTGGGAAGGCTCAACGACAAACAGCGTCAGGTGGTGGAGCAGCGCTTCGGCCTGAATGGCCAGGAGAAGGGCACCCTTGAGGACGTGGGCAACGCCATCGGCGTGACCCGCGAACGGGTGCGCCAGATCCAGATGGATGCCCTGAAACGCCTGCGCCAGATATTGGAAGCCGAGGGACTCTCAGAAGATTCCCTCTTCGAATAGCCTCAGATCATCAGTAAAGCTGCCACCACTTTCCGATCTTCACTCAAGAGTACGTTATAGGTCCGGCAGGCCGCGGCCGTGTCCATCACTTCCACGCCGATGCCGCCTTTGCCCAAGGTCGCCATCATCTCGCCGCTGAGGAAGTGTTGTTGCTTGCCGGTGCCGATGATGAGTATCTCCGGATCCAGCGCCAATGCGGCCTTCAGGTGCTCGGCGCTCAGTTCCTCGAAACGCTGCGGCGGCCAGTCCTCCACCAGCTGGTCCGGCGCCACGATGAAACTCCTGGTGAGCAGCACGTCGCTCACGTTGATGCAGCCCGGCGCGTAGGCACGGATCACCTTCGTGTCCCGACCCGCGTTCTCTTTGGCGATCTTCATGGTCCTAGCATAGGGCAGACGGCATAATAGGCTCAACCGAATGTCCGAGCCTTATGTCCACGACCCTATTGATCCCCGGCTTCCTCCGCGCCCATCAGGCTGCCGGACGGCCGCGCCTGCCGAAGCTGGAACAGATGTTGGCGCGTGCCACCGAGCGGGAGACCCGGAACACCGATGCCTGCCTTGGGGCGTTGTTCGGTCTGCCTGCCGTGGACGTCCAGCCTGGGCCTTTCATGCGCCTCGGCGATGGTGGTCAGCGGGATGAGGGCTACTGGCTGCGAGCCGATCCGGTGCACCTCGCGCCAGATCGGGACCAACTGGTGTTGATGCCGTCCGATATCCTCGAAGTGCAACACGCTGAGGTACGAGCGCTTGCTGAGGCCTTCGGTTCGACCTATGGGGCGGAGGGGTGGCGGCTTGAGTTTCCGCAAGTGAGCCGCGGGTATCTGCGTGCTCCCGAAGCGCTGGATGCGGTCACCCACGATCCCGAGCCCTTCGTGGGTGGACCGGTGCTGGCGGCGATGCCTAGCGGTGCGGACGGCACGCGCCTGAAGCAACTCATGAACGAGACCCAGATGCTGTTCCACACCCATGCAGTGAACACCGCCCGGGAGGAGGCCGGCCGCCCCGCCATCAACAGCCTGTGGTTATGGGGCGGGGGACGGCTGCCTGCGGTCACTGGCACAGCGCCGCGGCGCATCGTCACAGAACTGCCGCTGTTGCGCGGCCTCGCGGCGTGGGCGGGACAGTCCGTGGTCGCGCCAAGCACTGCAGCCCAGGTCCTTGCGAACGATCTCATCGGCCTCCCAGTCACAGATATGGATGCCCTGGAACGGGATTGGTTCGGCCCGCTGCTCAAGCTCATGAAGGGTGGCGCGCTCGATGCCCTCGATATCCATCTGGAAGGCTTAGGCGACTTCACTCTCGGGCCCGGCGCGGCGCGGCGCTTCTGGCGCCTCAGCAGATCCCTGGGAGGTGCTCCGTGAAGGCCCGTCGCATAGAACGGCGTCCGGTACCGGAGGTGCAGTTGCCGGACACCCTGCATCCGGTCTTGCGCCGTCTGTATGCCGCCCGCGGTATCGTCGATCCGGCGTCCCTCGATCTGGCGCTCACCGCTCTCGCGGATTACCGCCAGTTGGGCGGCATGGATACGGCGGTGAGACTACTGGCAGATGCCCTGAGCCGGCAGAGACGTATCCTGGTGGTAGGGGATTTCGACGCGGACGGTGCCACCAGCACCGCGCTCCTGGTACGCGCCCTGCGGCGCTTCGGCGCCGAGCATGCGGATTACCTGGTGCCGAACCGTTTCGAATACGGTTATGGCCTGACGCCCGAGATCGTGGCCCTGGCGGCGGAAAGGAAGCCAGACCTCATCATCACGGTGGATAACGGCATCTCCAGCCATGCCGGGGTCGCGGCGGCGCGTTCACGCGGCATCCAGGTGCTGGTGACGGATCACCATCTGCCCGGCGCGACGCTGCCGGAGGCGGATGCGATCCTGAACCCCAATCTCCCGGGCGATGCCTTCCCCAGCAAGACGCTCGCCGGTGTGGGCGTGGTGTTCTACCTGTTGGCGGCCCTGCGCGCCCATCTGCACGATGCCGGTTGGTTTACCCAGCGCGACATAGCTGCGCCGAACCTCGCCGAGCACCTGGATCTGGTGGCCCTCGGCACCGTGGCGGATATGGTGGGACTGGACCACAACAATCGCGTGCTGGTGACCGAGGGTCTGCGCCGCATCCGTGCCGGCCGCTGCATCCCCGCCATCCGCGCCCTGATGCAGATCGGCAAGCGTGATCTCAAGCGGGCCAACGCCTCCGATCTCGGCTTCACCGTGGGACCGCGGCTCAACGCCGCCGGCCGGCTCACGGATATGTCCCTCGGTATCGAATGCCTGCTCACGGACGACGAGGCCCGCGCCCAGGAGTTGGCAACGCGGCTGGATGAACTCAACCACGAGCGCCGCGATATCGAAGCCAGGATGCAGCAGGAAGCGCTCGCTGTGCTCTCGCATCTGGATTTCAGTGCCGATGATCCTAAGCTGCCCATGGCCTTGAGCCTCTTTAACGAGGACTGGCATCAAGGCGTAGTGGGTCTGGTGGCCTCCAAGGTGAAGGACAAGGTGCACAGGCCGGTGATCGCCTTCGCCCGGGCCGAGGATGGCAGCTATAAGGGCTCGGCCCGGTCCGTGAAGGGCATGCACATCCGGGATGCCCTGGAAGCCATCTCCACCCGCCATCCGGGTCTCATCGCCAAGTTTGGCGGCCATGCCATGGCCGCGGGCCTGACCCTGGACGCCGGGCGCTTCGAGGCTTTTCGGCACGCCTTCGAGGAAGAGGCGCGCCGCTGGCTTACGGCGGCTGACCTGGAAGGCGTGCTCCTGTCCGACGGTGAACTGCCAGTGGAGGACTTCCGCCTTGAGACGGCGGAACTGCTGCGGTCCAGCGGGCCCTGGGGTCAAGCCTTCCCGGAACCGCTGTTCGACGGCGAGTTCAAGCTGCTGGAGCGGCGGGTGGTGGGTAACGGGCACCTCAAGCTGGTATTGGAGCAGGCGAACGGCCTGCGTTGCGATGGCATAGCCTTCGGCCAGACCGGCGACCACATCCCCGCCGGTTGCCAGCGGGTGCGTATCGCCTTCAAACCGGACGTGAACGAATATCGCGGTGAGCGGCGCCTCCAGCTGCTGATCGAGTACATCGAACCGCTCTGACGTCTGTTAAAATGGCCGGATGGAAGTCAGTCCGATCAGAACCAAGATCTCCGACCTCAAAGGGCGTGCCAACGCTCTTAGGGGGTATCTTTGAATACGACTCGAAGCGCGAGCGTCTCCAGGAAGTAAACCGCGAGCTTGAGAGTCCCAAGGTCTGGGACAAACCGGAACGCGCCCAGGAACTGGGTCGCGAGCGGGCGCGGCTGGACGATGTGGTGACCCTGCTGGACAAGCTCTCCCAGGGCCTCGACGACTCCGGCGAACTGCTGGAGATGCTGGTGGAGGAGGGAGACGAATCCGGCGTGAACGATGTCACCGCCGACGTGGAGCACATGGAGCAGCAGGTGGCGGACATGGAGTTCCGCCGCATGTTCTCCGGCGAGATGGACTCCCACAACGCTTTCCTCGACATCCAGGCCGGTTCCGGCGGCACCGAGGCCCAGGACTGGGCCGAGATGTTGCTGCGCATGTATCTGCGCTGGGGCGAGCGCCGCGGTTTCAAGACCGAACTGGTGGAAGCCTCCTCCGGCGAAGTGGCGGGCATCAAGAGTGCCACCATCCGCTATGAAGGGCCTTATGCCTATGGCTGGCTGCGCACCGAGACCGGCGTGCACCGCCTGGTGCGCAAATCGCCGTTCGATTCCAACGCACGCCGCCACACGTCCTTCTCCTCGGTGTTCGTCTCGCCGGAAGTGGACGATGAGATCGAGATCGAGATCAACCCGGCAGACCTCAGGGTGGATACGTACCGATCGCAGGGCGCCGGCGGCCAGCACGTCAACAAGACAGATTCGGCGATCCGCCTTACCCATCTGCCCACGGGCATCGTGGTGGCCTGCCAGAGCGAGCGCTCCCAGCACAAGAACCGCGCCACGGCCATGAAGATGCTGAAGGCGAAGATGTACGAGATGGAGATGCAGAAGCGCCGCGAGGAGCAGCAGAAGCTGGAGGACAGCAAGGCGGACATCGGCTGGGGCAGCCAGATCCGCTCCTATGTGCTGGACCAGTCCCGCATCAAGGACCTGCGTACCGGTTACGAGACCGGCGATCCGCAGAAGGTCCTGGATGGACAGCTTGATCCCTTCATCGAAGCCTCGCTGAAGCAGGGCCTATAAGAATCACTGGGGAATGAAATGAGTGACCAACCACAGCAGTCGTCGGACGACAACAGCATCATCCAGCTTCGCAAGGAGAAATTGGCGAAGCTGCGGGAGAAAGGCGAGGCTTTCCCCAACGGCATACACCGCGACGCCCTGGCGGCGGAACTGCACGGCATGTACGGCAAGCACGGCGGCGAATCCCTTGAGCAGGAGAAGGTCCGGGTGAAGGTGGCGGGGCGCATGATGGCCAAGCGCATCATGGGCAAGGCCAGCTTCGCCCACATTCAGGATAGTTCCGGCCGCCTCCAGTTGTTCATGCAGCAGGGTGCGCTCGGTGAAGCCCTGTACGACGATTTCAAGACCTGGGACGTGGGCGATATCGTCGCCGCGGAGGGCGAACTCTTCAAGACCAAGACCGGTGAACTCTCGGTGCGTGCCGAGAAGGCGCAACTCATCTCCAAGTCGCTGTTGCCGCTGCCGGAGAAGTTCCACGGCCTCTCGGATACCGAGACCCGTTATCGCCAGCGTTACCTCGACCTCATCATGAACCCCGAGGCAGCACAGGTGTTTCGCACCCGTACCCGCATCGTGCAGCACCTGCGGGACTTCATGAATGCCTTGGGCTATCTCGAAGTCGAGACGCCCATGATGCAGCCGATTCCCGGCGGCGCCGTGGCGCGGCCCTTCATCACCCATCACAATGCGCTGGACATGCAGTTGTACCTGCGCATCGCGCCGGAGCTGTATCTGAAGCGGCTGGTGGTGGGTGGTTTCGAGCGGGTGTTCGAGATCAACCGCAACTTCAGGAACGAGGGCGTGTCCACGCGCCACAACCCTGAGTTCACCATGATGGAGTTCTATCAGGCCTACGCGACCTACACGGACTTGATGGACCTGACCGAGAGCATGATGCGCAGTCTCGCCATGGCTCTCACCGGTGGCAGCAAGATCACTTACCAGGGCGAGGATCATGACTTCGGCCCGGCGTTCCGGCGCCTCTCTGTGGAGCAGGCCATCGCCGAGACCAACGGCCTGGACAAAGCCAGGCTGCGGGATGTGAGCTATCTGCAAGAGGTCTGCGCTGCTCACAAGGTGCCCGTGAAGAAATCCTGGGGCGCCGGCAAACTGCAGTTCACCCTCTTTGAGCACACGGTGGAACCGAACCTGAAGCAACCCACCTTCATCATCGACTATCCGATGGAGGTCTCGCCGCTCTCACGCAAGAAGGATTCGGATCCCTTCCTGGTGGACCGCTTCGAGTTCTATGTGGGTGGGCGAGAACTGGCCAACGGCTTCTCGGAGTTGAACGATCCCGAAGACCAGGCGGAGCGCTTCAAGGCCCAGGTCGCCGAGAAGGACGCGGGCGATCTCGAAGCCATGTTCTACGATGCGGACTATGTACGTGCCCTGGAATACGGCATGCCACCTACCGCGGGTGAGGGCATCGGTATAGATCGGCTGGTGATGCTGTTCACCGATTCGCCGTCCATCCGCGACGTGATCCTGTTCCCGCTGATGCGTCCTGAGTAGATCCATGAATACGCCCGAGATACGCCACGGGCATTCCCGCCTGAGCCAAGCCACTGAGATACTCGGGTCGATCCTGATCGAGACCCGTTCTCCCGCCGATCACCTCATAGATCAGTATTTCCGTAACCATCGTCAGATGGGTTCCAAGGACCGGGGTTTCGCCGCGGATACCGTCTACGGTTGCCTGCGCCGCAAGGGCGAGCTGGAAGCTCTCATGGCGCCGTGCCTGCCTGCGGAGTTGAGTGACCAGGAGCGCGCCCGCTGGCTGGTGGCGACCTATCTGCTGAAACATTCCGGCTGGAGCGGACGTGCACTGACCGAAGCCGGTTTCCATGATGCCGACGATCTCGTGGCCAGGGTGCGTAACACCAAGACCGAAGACCTGCCCTTCAGCGCCCGCATCAACATGCCGGAGTGGTTGGCGGAGAAGCTGGTCGCGCAATATGGCGAGGCGGAAGCAGTCCAACTTAGCGAGGCGCTGAACCGCGCCGCGCAAGTGGGCATCCGGGTGAATACCCTGCGCATTGATCGGAACACGCTGGCCAAGCGTCTGGCGGCTACCGAGAACCCTTGCGAGCCCATGAAGTATTCGCCCATCGGCCTGCAGCGGGACAAGCGCGGGCCTCTGTTCAATACCGAAGAGTTCAAGGAAGGGCTGTTCGAGCTGCAGGATGAGGGCAGCCAGTTGTTGGGCCTGCTGACGGAAGCGGCGCCGAAACAGAAGGTGATGGATTTCTGCGCCGGTGCCGGTGGCAAGACTTTGGAGCTCGCGGCCATGATGCAGAACACGGGTGCACTCTATGCGCTCGATGTCTCCTCCACTCGCCTGGAACGCCTGAAACCGCGTTTGGGCCGAGCCGGTGCCTACAACGCACAGAGCTTCGTGATCCGGGATGAGCGGGATGCCTTGATCAAGCAATGGGAAGCAGGCATGGACGCGGTGCTGATCGACGCGCCCTGTTCCGGTACCGGCACGCTGCGCCGTAACCCGGACATCAAGTGGCGAAGCATCGATCTCGACATGCTCACGACCTTGCAAACCAGCATCCTGGAATCGGCATGTCGTCTGGTGAGACCTGGCGGGCGGCTGGTCTATGCGACCTGCAGCCTGCTTGAGGAAGAGAACGGCGCCATCACGGCCGCGTTCCTGGCGAAGCACCCGGAGTTCGAAGTGATCGCCGCGTCGGAGATATTGGTGCGGCAGGGCGGGGCACTGCCTGAAGACATGCAGGCGGATGGGTCACTCAAGCTTCTGACCCACAAACACGGCACCGACTGCTTCTATGCGCTCGCCATGCAACGGAAGGGTTAGCTGACGAGCTTCACCCCGACACCAGCGTGGGTCAATTCTGCATCTCTAAAGTCGTCCTGGATGACGATCAGCATCTGAGTGAGCCCCTGCTCGTCCCGGCGTGCATCCACCACTTCCGCCACCGGAGCGTCATGACCCGTCGCATGGATCTCCATCCCGGGTTTCAGCGATGCGGTAGTCCCGCTCGAGGTCCGCGCCAGATGGCGTTTGACGCCGCCCCGATAGTGGGCCCGGGCGATGACCTCCTGGCCGATGTAGCAACCCTTCTTGAAATCGATGCCGCCCAGCTTGTCCAGATCCAGCATCTGGGCCACGAAATGTTCCGAGGTCTCGGGATGGATTGTGGGTTCGACCGCCAGGATCCTGCGCAAAGCCCAGTCGCCTTCGGTGCCGACTGCGGCATCGGATGTCCAGCGTTTTTGCAAGCCGGCCACAGCATCTGCAGGGCCGTAGACGACGTAGCGCGGGGCTTCCCCCGACAGACGCAGGACCGTCAGGGAGTCTACGGCAGTGGCGTCGTCGATCTTCATCGGTACCGGGATGCCTGCCTGCTCCAGTAGCCTGCCCGCACCTTCTCCGAGGAGGCCGAGACAGTGGAGTTCACTCCCGGCATCCGTGAGCTTCACCTTGGATCGCAGCACATACATCGACAGCCGCTTCAGCACCGCGGCCTTGAGTGCCGCGGGCAACCCCAAGTAGATGTCATCGCCACGGCGAAACAGGCGCAGCAGCGTCACGACCCGGCCCTTGGCGCTGTTCCAGGAACTGAACTGGTTCGACGAGGGTGTCAGTCTCTCGATATCGGTGCTGAGCTGGCCTTGCAGGAATGCCACTGCATCCGGTCCGCTTGCGCGGATCAGTCCCTTGTAAGACAGGTCTACCAGGATGGTCTTGGAGTCAGTGGGCATAGGCAGTGCGCATATTGTAACCGCTCGTTGCCGAGGTATCGGAGGGTACCGGCCGGGATGGCCTTTGGGTGTAAAATGACGGGTATAAGAGCAAGGCATCCCATGTCCGAGCAGCGAACCGAGACTCCGGCGAACGACCCCAAGCAGGAACCGCTTTCCAGCGGTACCGGGGCCGGCGCCCAACCCAAGCAACCGAAGGAGATCGGCGGTCCCAAGGGACCGGAGCCGACCCGTTACGGTGATTGGGAGAAAAACGGGCGCTGCATAGACTTTTAACAAGGTGAAGCATGGCCGATAACAGACCGCTGTCGCCGCATCTTGGGATCTACCGCTGGCAGATCACCATGACCATGTCCATCCTGCACCGCGCCACCGGCGTGGCGCTGGCGGTGGGCAGCATCGCCCTGGTGTGGTGGCTGGTGGCGGCGGGCATCGGTCCCGACGCCTTCGATACCGTGCATCGCTTCCTCTCCAGCGGCTTCGGTCAGTTCCTGCTCATCGGCTGGACCTTCTCGCTCTTCTTCCATCTCTGCAACGGCGTCCGGCACCTGGCCTGGGATGCGGGTTGGGGTTTCCAGATCAAGACCTTCTACATCACGGGCTATCTCGTGTGGGTGGTGTCGGTCCTGCTCACCGCCGGCACCCTCTGGGTGGCCTATACGGGAGGTGCGGCATGAGCTTCCGTACGCCTCTTAGCCAGGTCACGGGTCTGGGGTCTGCCAGGAGCGGCACCGCCCATTGGTGGGGCCAGCGGGTCTCGGCCTTAGGCCTCATCCCCTTGAGCCTCTGGTTCGCGGGCTCGGTGCTACAGCTCAGCCGCGCCGACTACATCACCGTCGTCGTCTGGCTGCATACGCCCTGGGTCGCGGTGCTGCTCAGCCTGTTCCTGGTCACGCTCCTGTACCACGCCTACCTCGGCGTGCAAGTGGTGATCGAGGATTACGTGCATACCGAGTGGCTGAAGATCGCTTCGCTGCTGGTCATCAAGTTCGCCTGCATCCTGCTCGGCGCGGCCGGTGTGTTCACCGCGTTGCGCGTCGCCTTCGGAGCCTGAGATGACTCAAGCCTACAAGACGGTCGATCATATCTATGACGTGGTGGTGGTAGGCGCCGGTGGCGCCGGGCTGCGCGCCACCTTCGGCCTGGCTGAGGCGGGGCTCTCCACTGCCTGCATCACCAAGGTGTTCCCCACCCGCAGCCACACGGTGGCGGCTCAGGGTGGCATCAGCGCCGCGCTCGGCAACATGGGCGAGGACGACTGGCGCTGGCACATGTACGACACCGTCAAGGGCTCCGACTGGCTCGGCGACCAGGACGCCATCGAGTACATGTGCAAGGAGGCACCCCAGGCGGTGGTCGAACTGGAGCACTACGGCGTGCCGTTCTCTCGCACCGAACAGGGCAAGATCTATCAGCGCCCCTTCGGCGGCATGACCACCCGTTACGGCGAGGGTATCGCGCAACGCACCTGCGCTGCCGCGGATCGCACCGGCCACGCCATGCTGCACACGCTCTACCAGCAGAGCTTGAAGCACCAGGCCGAGTTCTTCATCGAATACTTTGCGCTGGATCTCTTGATGGAAGGCGGTGCCTGCCGCGGTGTGGTGGCCTGGGATCTGGCCACCGGGACCATGCACCGCTTCGTGGCCCAGCAGACCATCATCGCCACGGGTGGTTACGGCCGTACTTACTTCTCCTGCACCTCGGCCCACACCTGTACCGGCGATGGCAACGGCATGGTGCTGCGCGCTGGCCTGCCGTTGCAGGACATGGAGTTCGTGCAGTTCCATCCCACCGGCATCTACGGCGCCGGCTGCCTCATCACCGAGGGTGCCCGCGGCGAGGGCGGTTATCTCACCAACAGCAAGGGCGAGCGTTTCATGGAACGCTACGCGCCCAACGCCAAGGACCTGGCTTCCCGCGACGTGGTATCACGCGCGATGACCGTCGAGATCAAAGAGGGTCGCGGCGTGGGTCCGGAGAAGGACCACATCGAGTTGCATCTTGAACACCTTGGGCCGGAAGTGCTGCATGAGCGCCTGCCCGGTATCTCCGAGACCGCGCGTATCTTCGCCGGCGTGGACGTGACCAAGCAGCCCATCCCGGTGCAGCCCACGGTGCACTACAACATGGGCGGCATCCCAACGAATTACCACGGCGAGGCCCTGACCCTGAGGGGCAAGAATCCGGATAGCGTGATCCCCGGTCTCATGGCCATCGGCGAAGCGGCCTGCGTCTCGGTCCACGGCGCGAACCGTCTGGGTTCGAACTCGCTGCTGGATCTCGTGGTGTTCGGCCGTTCCGCCGCGCATCGCTGCGCCGAGACCGTGAAGCCCGGCAAGACGCCACGTAGCTTCCCCCAGGACTCCACGGACCAGGTGTTTGCCCGTTTTGACAAGTTGCGTCATTCCGACGGCAAGGAATCCACCGCCCAGATCCGCCTGCGCATGCAGAAGGTGATGCAGAGCGACGCCGCGGTGTTCCGCACCGAGAAGACCCTGGAGGAGGGCAGTGAGCGCTTGAAGGACGTCTATGATTCCTTCCAGAAGGTGAAGGTGACCGACCGCTCTCTCATCTGGAACAGCGACCTCGTCGAGACCCTGGAGCTGGATAACCTGCTGGGCTGCGCCACCGTGACCATGGCGGGCGCGCTCAATCGCGAGGAGAGCCGCGGCGCCCACGCCCGCGAGGACTTCCCGGACCGGGATGACAAGAAATGGATGAAGCACACCCTCGCGTGGATGGATGACAAGGGCAAGGTGGAGATCGACTACCGGCCTGTCCACATGGACACCATGACCGACGACGTTAAGCCTATCCCCCCGAAGAAGCGCGTTTACTGAGGACGAGACATGGCTGAATTCATGTTGCCGAAAAACTCGGACTACAAGAAGAAGCAGGGCAAGACGTTCAAGGCCGAAGTCGGTGCCAAGAACGTGAAGCGCTTCAAGGTGTACCGCTACGACCCGGACAGCGGCGAGAACCCGCGCATGGACACCTACGAGGTGGACATGGATAAGTGCGGGCCCATGGTCCTGGACGCCCTGCTCAAGATCAAGAACGAGATCGACCCGACCCTGACCCTGCGCCGCTCCTGCCGCGAGGGCATCTGCGGCTCCTGCGCCATGAACATCGACGGCACCAACACCTTGGCCTGCACCAAGGCCTGTTCCGAGATCAAGGGCGAAGCCCGCGTCTATCCGCTGCCGCACATGCGGGTGGTGAAGGATCTGGTGCCGGATCTCACCAACTTCTATGCCCAGTACGCCTCCATCAAACCCTGGATCCGCACTCAGACCCCGGCCCCTGACCGGGAGCGCCTGCAGTCCAAGGAGGACCGGGAGAAACTGGACGGGCTGTACGAATGCATCCTCTGCGCCTGCTGCTCCACCAGCTGCCCCAGCTATTGGTGGAACGGTGACCGCTACCTGGGGCCCGCCATCCTGTTGCAGGCCTATCGCTGGATCGTCGACAGCCGCGACGAGTCCACCGGCGAGCGCCTGGACGATCTGGAAGACCCGTTCAAGCTCTACCGCTGCCACACCATCATGAACTGTGCCCGCACCTGCCCCAAGGGGCTCAATCCCGCGAAAGCGATTGCCGAGATTAAGAAACTGCTCGCTGCACGTCAAAACTGAGGCGGCGGTGTCCGAGACAGCCCGCTTAAAGTGGAAATGCCGTAGAGGCATGAAAGAACTCGACCTGTTGCTGGAGCGCTATCTGGCTGAGCGCTATCCCGGCGCCGGGTCGGAAGAGCAGGGGGCTTTCCGCGAACTGCTGGACATGCAGGATCCTGAACTCTTCGCTTTCGTCACCGGGCGTGAGCGCCCCGCCACCGAGGAGCTGCGTCGTGTCGTCGACACCCTTCGGCGAACCCCTTGAAGCAGTAGTGCGGCCGTCACGGCTGGTGATGGTGCTGCTGTCCCTGATGCACATGCTGGCGGTGATGGTCTGCGTGCCGTTGCCGATCCCCTTCGATTATCGCGTGGCCTTGCTGCTGGCCATCGTCTCCGCCTTCTTCTGGAACATGTACACCCTCATGCAGCGCACGCCGCGGCGCGTGCACTGGTCGAAGGAGGAGGGTTGGGGCATCACGGATCGGCACGGGATTGAGCATGCCCTGCAGCCACAACCGGAGGTCTATATCGGCAGCTGGCTGGTAGTGGCTTACTTCAAGGATGAGCAGGGGAAGAACCGCACCATCCTCCTGGCCCAGGACAGCGTGCGCATCGATGCGTTCCGCCGGATCAAGGTGCTACTCAGGTACGGGACACCGAAGGCCTGATTTAACTCCAGTTCACTTGCAGTGTTCCACCGGCAAAGTTTGGCGGGACAAGTACCGTGTTCTGCGGCGTCCGTGATTTGTCTGCTTCGGGGTAGTCGAGCGTGTAATGCAGGCCGCGGCTCTCGCGGCGGCGTTGCGCCGACTGGATGATGAGGCACGCCACCAGGCTCAAGTTTCGCAGTTCGATCAGGTCGCCGGTGATGCGGAAGTTGCCGTAGTACTCCTCGATCTCGTGCTGCAAGAGCACGACGCGGCTCAAGGCCCGTTTCAGGCGCTTGTCTGTGCGCACGATGCCTACGTAATCCCACATGAAGTGGCGCAGCTCGCTCCAGTTGTGGGAGACCACCACTTCCTCGTCGGAATCCGTCACCCGGCTCTCGTCCCAACCCGGGAGCTTATCCGGCATGGCTGAGTGACTGTCATGGGCCTCGATGTCCGCAGCGGCGGCGAAACCGAACACGATGCATTCCAGCAGCGAGTTGCTGGCCATGCGGTTGGCGCCGTGCAATCCAGTGAAGGCGCACTCGCCGATGGCATAGAGACCCGGCAGGTCGGTGCGGCCGGCGAGGTCCGTCAGCACGCCACCGCAGGTGTAATGGGCCGCGGGCACCACCGGGATCGGGCCCTTGGCCATGTCGTAACCGTATTCGAGGCAGCGCGCATAGATGGTGGGGAAATGCTCACGGATGAACTCCGCGGGCCGGTGACTGATATCCAGGAGTATGTGATCCGAGCCCAGGCGCTTCATCTCGTGGTCGATGGCGCGGGCCACGATGTCTCGAGGCGCGAGTTCGGCGCGCCTATCGAATCTCTGCATGAAGCTCGTGCCATCCGGCAACAGCAGCTTGCCGCCTTCACCGCGCACCGCTTCCGAGATCAGGAATGACTTGGCGTGAGGGTGATAGAGGCAGGTGGGATGGAATTGCATGAACTCCATGTTCCCCATGCGGCAACCGGCACGCCAGGCCATGGCGATGCCGTCTCCGGTGGAGCCATCCGGGTTGCTGGTGTAGAGGTACACCTTGTTGGCGCCCCCAGTGGCCAACACCACGTGGCGTGCTGCGACCGTGTTCACTTTCTGTCTCTTCCGGTCCAGCAGATAAGCGCCGTAGCAGCGTGCTTCCGGCAGGCCGAGCTTGGCGGCGGTGATGAGGTCCACCGCCACGTGCTGTTCCAACAGCGTGATGTTCCGCCGCTTTCTCACCAGCTCTTCAAGGGTGGTCTCGATGGCGCGGCCGGTGGCGTCGGCGGCGTGCACTACGCGCCGGTGGCTGTGACCGCCTTCACGGGTGAGGTGATAGGCGCCGGGTTCCACGCCTTCTTCATCGCGGGTGAATTTCACGCCCTGTTCTATGAGCCAACGGATGCAAGCGGGGCCCTGCTCGACGACATAGCGCACCGTGGCAGGCGTGGAGAGCCCGGCGCCGGCATTCAGCGTGTCCTCGATATGGGACTGGATGGAATCGGCCTTATCCAGGACCGCGGAGATGCCTCCCTGGGCGTATAGGGTGCTGCCCTCGCTCAAGGGCCCCTTGGAGACCAGACCGACCCTCAGGGAAGCGGGCAGCCGCAGGGCCAGGGTCAGGCCGGCGGCACCGCTGCCGATGATGAGCACGTCGAAGGAGAGCGTCTGGGGCATGACAGGCTTCCGGACCGGCCGGGGTGGGCTGCTAGACTAGCGGGGAGGCCGGATACGGTAAACAGGGGCCGTTCGGACGCGAAATATACTCGCATCCCCCCGTCCTGGCGAACTTTTTACCAAGCCGGTTGTCCATGAGTACAGATGATGAATATGCCCAGGCCCATCGTCGATCTTGAGCCTGGCAAGGCGGACGCCGACCAGGTACTGGTGCGGCGCGTCCAGCGCGGCGACAAGGCGGCGTTCGACGTGCTGGTGCGCAAGTATCAGCACAAGATCGTGAAGCTGGTCACACGTTACGTGCACGACGGCGCCGAAGCTTTAGATGTCTCCCAGGAGGCCTTCATCAAGGCTTACCGGGCGATACACGGGTTCCGCGGCGACAGCGCGTTCTATACCTGGCTGTACCGCATCGCCATCAACACGGCGAAGAACCACCTGGTGGCGGAAGGCCGCCGGCCGTTGGAACACGGCATGGACCTGCAGGACCCGGAGCAGTACGAGCTTCAGGCGCGGCTCAAGGACATAGATACCCCCGAGCGGCTGCTGCTCACGGACGAGATCCAGCGCACGGTGGAAGCGGCGATCGCCGCACTGCCGGAGGACCTGCGCACCGCCATCGTGTTGCGCGAGCTGGAAGGCATGAGTTACGAACAGATCGCCGAGACCATGGGCTGCCCCGTGGGGACCGTGCGGTCACGGATATTCCGGGCGCGTGAGGCTATCGACGAGAAGCTGAAGCCCCTGTTGGACTAGTACTTAAGAGAGAGAGCGATGACCCAGAAGTTGCGTGAACAGATCTCGGCCCTGTGCGACCACGAGCTCCCGGAAGGGGAGCACGAGTTGCTGCTGCGGCGCTTCAGCGTGGAGAAATCGCTGCGCCTGCACTGGGAACGTTATCACCTGATCGGCGCCGCCATGCGCAAGGAACTGCCGGCGGTGGACAGCCGTGGCCTGGCGGACCGGGTTATGGCCTCGCTCCAGACGGAAGCTGTTCCTGCGCCCGAGCAGGCCCGGATCATGCCGGGCTTGCTGCGTGGTTTCGCGGGCATGGCGATCGCGGCGACGGTGGCGGCGGTGGCGATCGTCGGCATCGGCCGCAGCACCGGCGCTCACCGGCCGGGCGCGCCCGGCGAGATCGTGCCGTCGAGCAGCCTTGCCCGCGGCGAGACCTCACCCGTGAACCTCATGAACGACGCCAACTGGAACGGCCAGAACATCCCTACGCAGGCGTCGCTCGACGATGCCCTGGTGGATCAGGAGGGCGTGAGCCCGGCC
Source organism: Gammaproteobacteria bacterium (assembly GCA_036271575.1). Classification (GTDB taxonomy): domain Bacteria; phylum Pseudomonadota; class Gammaproteobacteria; order Natronospirales; family REEB76; genus DASUBN01. Next base: position 517 of record DATBAJ010000039.1, on the reverse strand, counting down.
CTGGGTAAGCATAAGCTGCAGGGGTGGAACCCGGCTGCGCCGTTGGATGCCCAGACCGAGGCCCCGAGGCCCCAGCCCCCGCGCCAGGAGTAGCTTCCCGGGCCGCCCTTGCGGCGGGACGGGGTATTCACCACAATCCTGGCTCCTATGCGAGCCACAAGCCTGACCCTGGCATTGTGCCTGGCGGGTACCCTCGGGGTATCGGCCCAGGCTTGGTCAGCGCCTGCCGCTGCCCCGCTCAATGGCCAGGCGCCCCTTCTTAATTCCGACGCCCCCGTCCGTCCCGGTCTCAAGGGCCCCGATGCTGCAATGCAGCACGGCTATGGCGATGAGCCCGGCTATGCGAACGGTGTCCAGCATGGCCGCCACGATAGGGCGAGCGATACCGCACCGTCTGACAATGGGTCCCAGACCGGCACCGCCGGCAGCGACATCATGTTCCGGGATCATGTACGGGCGCGTTCGGCGGTATTGGACACTCTGGGCCAGGCTCATGACGGCCCCGCGGCCGGGGGTG
>DATBAJ010000038.1:0-20119 GCA_036271575.1 Gammaproteobacteria bacterium | reverse complement strand
GCGACGGCCTTCAGCAAGGCCACGAAACTCGTGGGCGTGGCCAGCATCACCTTCTGGCGCAGGGCCTCTTCTATGAGGTTCGGTTCGCGGTCGAGCGCAGCGGACAGAAACTGGTCGCCGGGGATGAACAGGATCACGAAGTCAGGGCTCTGCTTGAACTGGTCCCAGTAATGCTTGCCTGCCAGTTCCTTGATGCGCTCCCGCACCTTGCGTGCGTGGGCGGCGAGGTGCGCGTCCCGTGCCTGGGCGTCCGGCGCCTCGATGGCGGCGATATAACTGTCGAGCGATGTCTTGGCGTCCACCACCAACTCCCGGTTGTCCGGCAGGCGTATCACCATGTCCGGGCGCAGCGCGCCGTCTTCGGTGCTGGTGTGCACCTGCTCCTGGAAATCGCAGCGGTCCACCATGCCGGCGAGTTCCGCCAGGCGCTTCAGGGTCATCTCACCCCAGCGGCCGCGTACTTCCGGGCGGCGCAGGGCGTTCACCAGGTTGCGGGTCTCGGTCTCCAGCTGCTGTTGGCCCTGGGACATGAGCTTGAGCTGGGTGGTGATACCGCCGAAGGACTCTTTGCGCTCCTTCTCGATCTCGCGGATCTGCTCCTCGGTCTTCTTCAAGGCTTCGCTGATCGGCTTCACCATCTCGGCGAAGGCCTGCTGTTTCTTGTCCAGGTCGCCCTTGGCCTCCGACTGGAAGCGGCCCAGGTTCTGGGTGGCGAGCTCCAGGAAGGCCTGGTTGTTGCCCTTGAGAGCGTCGCCGGCCAGCGCCTTGAACGTAGTCTCGAGGTGGGAACTCGCTTCGGCCTTGGCCTTGTATGCCGCGTAACGCGTGGCTGCCACGGCATAGCCGATGGCGAGACCCGCGCCCAGCACGATCACGCCGAACAAGATGAGGAGGAGCCCACTCATGCCGATGCTCCGGCGACCGCGCGCGGCGCCGGTTGGGTCGCGATCCAGGTGAGCAACTCGCTCGGATGCATGACCATGTGATCCGGCTTCCAGACGTCGGGCCGGTCCTCGTCACCGAGGTACCCGTACATGGCCACCACCGCCAGCATGCCGGCGGCATGGGCGGACTGCACATCGCGTTGCGCATCGCCAACGTAGATACCCTTGTCCGCGGGCTTGCCGCAGAGTCCGGCGGCGTGCAGCAGAGGATCGGGGAAAGGCTTGCGGCGGGCCACCGTATCGCCGCTCACCACGCAGGCGGCACGTGACTTCAATCCACGGGCCTCCAGCAAGGGTTCCGTGAGCCAGCCGGGCTTGTTGGTGACGATGCCCCAGGTGAGCCCTTGTTTCTCGAGGCTGTCCAGCACCTTGTCCATGCCGTGGAAGAGATGGGTGTCATCCACGAGATGCTGTTCATAGATATCGAGGTAGCGGGCGCGCATCTCCGCGAAGCGCGCGTCCTGGGGTTCGATGCCGAAGCCGAGCTTGAGCAGGCCCATGGCGCCGTGGGAGACCTGCGGCCGTATCCGGTCCGCCGAGAGCGGTGGCAGGTTGTGTTCGGCCCGTAGCAGGTTCAGGGCTGCACCCATGTCCGGCGCCGTATCCATGAGCGTGCCGTCCAGGTCGAACAGTACTAACTCGATACTCATGCTGCGGGCTTGCTGAAGTGCATGAAGTAATTCACGTCCAGGCCGGGGGCCATCCGGTATTCGCGGGTGAGGGGATTGTAGTGCAGGCCGGTGCTGTGGCGGTGCTCGAGCCCCGCTTCCCGGGCCCAGGCATCCAGTTCCGAGGGGCGGATGAACTTGGCGTATTCATGGGTGCCGGCGGGCACGAGGCGCAGCAGGTATTCGGCGCCCAGGATGCCGAGAACGAACCCTTTGGCTGTGCGGTTGAGCGTGGAGAACACCACTTGGCCGCCGGGTTTGAGCATGGCCGCGATGGCGCGGATCACAGAACCCGGGTCCGGCACATGTTCCAGCATCTCCAGGCAGGTGATCACATCGAAGTGACCCGGCAGTTCGGCAGCGAGCGCCTCGGCGCTCACATGCCGGTAGTCCACCTGACGGCCGCTTTCCTTGAGATGCAGCCGGGCGACTTTAAGTGCGCCTTCCGAGAGATCGATGCCCATGACCTTGGCGCCGCGACCCGCCATGGCTTCCGCCATGAGGCCGCCGCCGCAACCGATGTCCAGGACGGTCTTGCCCGGCAAGGGTGCGCGCTTGTCCACGTAATCGAGCCTGAGAGGATTGATGGCGTGCAGAGGCTTGAACTCGCCGCTGGGATCCCACCAGCGGGCCGCGATGGCATCGAATTTCGCTATCTCATCGGCATCGATATTGGCATTCATGTTCAGGCGCTCTTGGCAGACACAGCAGCACCGGCGGCGATACGCGCGCCCCAGGCGGCGGCGCGCTTCAGCAGTTCCGGCAGGTCGGTGCGCAGCAGGCGGCGTTCCTGCAACAGGCGCCGGCCCGCCACCCACACGTCGCTCACTTGTTCCCGGTTGGCGGCGTAGACCAGCGTGGAGATCACGTCATGCACCGGCTGGGTCTCGGGACTGTCGAGATCCACGGCGCAGAGGTCCGCCCATTTCCCGGGCGTGAGGGAACCGAGATCCTTGTCCAGCCCCAGCGCCCTGGCACCGTTCAAGGTGGCCATGCGCAAGGCGGTAGAGGCGGGCAGGGCAGTGGGATCACCGGCCACGCCTTTCGCCAGCAAGGCCGCTTGGCGCATCTCCGCCAGCATGTCGAGGGTGTTGTTGCTGGCGGCGCCGTCGGTGCCGATGGCTACATTGACCCCGGCCTTCAGAAGCTTCGCCACCGGGCAGAAGCCGCTGGCGAGCTTCAGGTTGGAAGACGGGCAATGCACCACGCTGATGCCCTTGCTCGCCACTTCCGCGATCTCCGCGTCCTCGAGCTGCGTCATGTGCGCCGCCATCAGCGCCGGTGTCACCAGGCCCAGATCCGCTAGGCGCGCCAAGGGACGCTTGCCATGCTGCTTGAGGCTGTCCTCGACTTCGCCCGCGGTCTCGTGCACGTGGGTATGCACGGGCAGGTCCAGCTCGTCGGCCAGGGCCCGCAGCTTGGCCAGCCAGGGATCGGAGACGGTATAGGGCGCGTGGGGCGCGAACACGAAACCCAGCAGCGGATCGTTCTTGTGCTGGTCGCGCAGCGCCAGGCCCTTCGCCAGGTATTCCTCGGGACCCGAACCCCAGGGGCTCGGGAAATCGAACAGGATCATGCCCAGCATGGCGCGTATGCCTGACTGGCGTGCCACCTGCGCCGTCACTTCCGGGAAGAAGTACATGTCGGCGAAGCAAGTGGTGCCGCCGCGCAGCATCTCCGCCACCGCGAGTTCGGCGCCGTCGCGCACGAAGTCCGCAGTGACCCAGTGGTTCTCCGCGGGCCAGATGTGATCCTGCAACCATTGCATCAGCGGCAAATCATCCGCGAGACCGCGCAACAGCGTCATGGCCGCGTGGGTGTGGGCGTTGACGAGACCGGGGATCAGCGCGTGGCGCGGAAGATGGATCTCTTCCACCGCGGTGAAACGGCTGACGGCTTCCACGGAAGGGCACAGCGCGACGATGCGGCCGTGGGCGATGGCCAGCGCGTGGTTCTCCAGCACGCGGCCCGCCGGCTCCACCGGCACTATCCAGCGGGCATGGACCAGCGTCTCGACCGTCTGCATCGCGGAAATCTCGGCAGTAGAGGCGTGAATCGCTAGTGTATAGAAACAGCCTTGCGGCGTCCGCCGCATGCTGCGCGTGGATTTGGCGCCGTATCCGCACGCTCCATCACCTTGTCGTATGGGCGTACCGGGAGCTGCAGTTTCGTTGCGTCGCAGTCAGGAAACGAGTGCTGAAAAACGAGCAAAAATCCGCCTGATTCCAGGGCAAATAATGACTCGGAAGTGTTTGAAAGCGCTCAATAAATCGGCTGTTTGTGATAACATAAACGGCTTGATTTTCCCGCCTCGGGCGGCCCTAAAAAACCCTTAGAAATCCAGCCCTTGCATGGCCGAATTTGCCCGCGAGCTAACCCTCGTCACCCTCGAAGAGGAGATGAAGCAGTCCTACCTGGATTACGCCATGAGCGTGATCGTGGGGCGGGCGCTTCCGGACGTTCGTGACGGCCTGAAACCGGTCCATCGGCGCGTCCTGTACGCCATGAAGGAACTGGGCAACGACTACAACAAGGCCTACAAGAAGTCCGCCCGCGTGGTGGGCGACGTCATCGGTAAGTACCACCCCCACGGCGACGTGGCGGTCTACGACACCATCGTGCGCATGGCGCAGCCCTTCTCGATGCGCTACGTGCTCATCGACGGCCAGGGTAACTTCGGCTCCGTGGACGGCGACGCGCCGGCCGCCATGCGTTACACCGAAGTGCGCATGGACAAGATCGCGCATGAGATGCTGGCCGACATCGACAAGGAGACGGTGGACTTCGTCCCCAACTACGACGAGTCCGAGTCCGAACCCTCGGTGCTGCCGGCCAAGCTGCCGAACCTGCTGATCAACGGTTCCTCAGGCATCGCGGTGGGCATGGCCACCAACATCCCGCCCCACAACATCAAAGAGACCATCGGCGCCTGCGTGGCGCTGATCGACGATCCCTCGCTCACCATCCACGACCTGATGAAGCACATGCCGGGGCCGGATTTCCCGACCGGCGGCATCATCAACGGCGCGCGCGGCATCCACGAGGCCTACTTCACCGGCCGCGGCCGCATCTTCGTGCGCGCCCGCTGCCATGTGGAAGGCAAGGAAGGCGCCAAGCAGTCCATCATCGTCACGGAGCTGCCGTACATGGTGAACAAGGCGCGCCTGCTGGAGCGCATCGCCGAGCTGGTGAAAGAGAAGAAGCTCGAAGGCATCACCGAACTGCGCGACGAGTCCGACAAGGACGGCATGCGCATGGTGATCGAGCTGCGCCGCGGCGAGAACACCGACGTGATGATCAACAACCTCTACCAGCACACCGCCATGCAGACGGTGTTCGGCATCAACACCGTGGCGCTGGTGGACAACCAGCCGCGGCTCTTGAACCTCAAGGACCTGCTGGACGCCTTCCTGCGCCACCGCCGCGAGGTGGTGACGCGTCGCACCATATTCGACCTGCGCAAGGCGCGCGAGCGGGCCCACGTCCTGGAAGGCCTGGCCATCGCGCTCGCCAACATCGACGAGATGATCGAGCTCATCAAGCGTTCGCCGAACCCGGCGGAAGCCAAGATCGGGCTCATGGCCAAGGACTGGGCGCCCGGCCAGGTCACCGAGATGCTGAAGCGCAGCGGCGCCGAGGCCTCGCGTCCTGAGGGCCTTGCCGCCGAGTTCGGCCTGGTCAAGAACAAGTACAAGCTTTCCGATGCCCAGGCCCAGGCCATCCTGGACCTGCGCCTGCACCGCCTCACGGGCCTGGAGCAGGAGAAGATCGTCGGCGAGTACAAGGAGCTGCTGGAGTTGATCGGCGGACTGCGCGCCATCCTCGCGGATCCGGACAAGCTCCTGAAGGTGATCCGCGGCGAACTCCTGGCCCTGCGCGAGGAGTACGGCGACGAGCGCCGCACCCAGATCATCTCCGACCAGGAAGACCTCACTATCGAGGACCTGATCACCGAGGAAGAAGTGGTGGTCACCCTGTCCCACGCCGGCTACGCCAAGTCCCAGCCGGTCTCCAGCTATAGGGCCCAGCGCCGCGGCGGCCGCGGCAAGACCGCGACTTCCGTGAAGGATGAGGATTTCGTCGACAACCTGTTCGTGGCCAACACCCACGATACGGTGCTGTGCTTCTCCAGCATCGGCAAGGTCTATTGGCTGAAGGTCTATCAGTTCCCGCAGGCCGGGCGCGGCGCGCGCGGCAAGCCCATCGTGAACCTGCTGCCGCTCAGCGAGGGCGAGCGCATCACCGCTGCCATGCCGGTGAAGGATTATTCCGCCGACAAGTTCGTGTTCATGGCCACCCGCGACGGCACAGTGAAGAAGACCTCGCTGGACAACTTCTCGCGCCCGCGCACCAGCGGCATCATCGCCGTGGAGCTGAACAAGGATGACGGCCTGGTGGGTGTGGCCATCACCGACGGCAAGCGCGACGCCATGCTGTTCGCCTCCAACGGCAAGTCCATCCGCTTCAAGGAAGAGGACGTGCGGCCCATGGGCCGCAACGCCGCCGGCGTGCGCGGCATCCAGCTCGCCAAGGGCGAGCACGTGATCGGCCTCATCATCGTCGGCGAGGGCGACGTGCTCACGGCGACCCAGCACGGTTACGGCAAGCGCACCCCAGCCGCGGATTACCCAGTACAGGGTCGTGGCGGCCAGGGCGTGATCTCAATCCAGACCACCGAGCGCAACGGCCAGGTGGTGGGCGCCATCCAGGTGGCGCCGGACTCGGAAGTGATGCTCATCAGCAACGGCGGCACCCTGGTGCGCACGCCGTCCGCCGACATCTCCGTGATCGGCCGCAACACCCAGGGTGTGCGCCTGATCCGCCTCGCGGAAGGCGAGATACTGGTGGGCGTAGACAGGATCGAAGGCGAAGCAGACGAGGGCGGCGGTGGCTGAGAAATCCAAGACCCTGGTGGAAGGGCGCGGCTACAACTTCGGCGCGGGCCCGGCCATGCTGCCCACCGAAGTGATGCTGGAACTGCGCGAGGAACTGCTGGACTACCGCGGCACGCGCCAGTCGGTGATGGAGATGGGCCACCGCACGCCCATGTTCGAGCCCATCGCCGCCGACGCCGAAGCCAGCCTGCGCTCCCTGATGGATATCTCCGAGGACTATGTGGTGCTGTTCCTGCAGGGCGGCGCCGCCACGCAGTTCGGCATGGTGCCGGTGAACCTGGCGCCCAATGGTGCGGCCAACTACGTGGTCACGGGCCACTGGTCCAACCGCGCGTATCAGGAAGGGCAGAAGCTCACCAAGGCGAACCTGGCGGCGGATGGCAAGGAGTCCGACTACATGGACATCCCGCCGGTCAAAAGCTGGAAGCTCGATAAAGGCGCGGCCTACCTGCATTACACCGTCAACGAGACCATCGGCGGTGTCGAGTTCCAGTCGGAGCCGGACGTGGCTGGTATACCACTCGTCGCGGACATGACCTCCATGATCCTCTCACGCCCCGTGGACGTGACCCGTTACGCGCTCATCTACGCCGCCGCGCAGAAGAATCTTGGCATCGCCGGTCTGACCGTCGTCATCGCACGGCGCGACGCCCTGAAGGCGCCGCTCCTCGGCATCCCCACTATGCTCGATTACCGCGCCCATGCGGAACAACATTCAATGCTCAATACGCCCTCCGTGTACCCCTGGTACGTGTGCGGCAAGATGCTGCACTGGATCAAGCGCGAGGGCGGCGCCGCGGCCATGGCCAAGCGCAACAAACACAAGGCCGAGCTTCTCTATGCCGAGGTGGACAGGTCCGGCTTCTACCTGAACAAGATAGCGAAGCACGTGCGTTCCATCATGAACGTGCCGTTCAACTGCGCCGACAAGACCCTGGAACCCAAGTTTCTGGAGCAAGCTGAGGCCGCGGGCCTGCTCAACCTCAAGGGTCACCGCTTCGCCGGCGGCATGCGCGCCAGCATGTATAACGCCATGCCGACGGAGGGCGCGCAGGCACTGGTGGATTTCATGCGCGACTTCGAGAAGCGCAATGGCTGAGTTCGATCCGCTCCGGTTCTGCATGCCGGGCGTGCGCCAGTTGCACCCCTACGAGCCCGGCAAGCCGATCTCGGAGCTGGAACGGGAACTGGGCATCACCGGCATCATCAAGCTCGCCTCCAACGAGAATCCCCTGGGCACAAGCCCCAAAGCGCTCGCCGCCATGCGCGCGGCGCTGGACGAGACCGCCCTCTATCCCGATGGCAACGCCTTCGCCCTGAAACGCACGCTGGCGGAGCACCACAAGGTCGAACTGAACTCGATCCTGGTGGCCACCGGCTCTGACCACATCCTGGAGATGATCGCTCGCGCCTTCTTGGGCGCCGGCCGTTCCACGGTGATATCCCGTTATGGCTTCGCGGTGTACGGCATCGTCTCCCAAGCCGCCGGTGCGGAGATACGCATCGCCGAAGCGCTGCCGGCGGATCATGCCAGCCAGCCCTACGGCCACGACCTGAAGCAGATGGCCGCCGAGATCAGGCCGGACACCCGCGTGGTGTTCATCGCCAATCCGAACAATCCCACCGGCACCTGGGTGGACAAGCCCACGCTCACCGCGTTCCTGGAGAAAGTGCCGGCAGATTGCCTGGTGCTGCTGGATGAGGCCTACTTCGAGTTCGCCTCGGACTTCACCAAGGACTATCCAGACGGCAGCACGCTGCTCTCGCGCTTCCCGAACCTGATCGTGATGCGCACCTTCTCCAAGATCTACGGCCTGGCCGGTGCCCGCGTCGGTTACGCCCTGGCGCATCCGAAGCTTGTGGAAGTACTGAACCGGGTGCGGCTCTCCTTCAATCCGAACAGCATCGGCCAGGCGGGTGCCACGGCGGCACTGAGCGATCAGGAGCATCTGCAGAAGACCCTCAAGCTCAACCATGCGGAGTTGCCGAAATTGGACGCGGGCTTGAAGGCGCTTGGCCTCAAGACCATCCCCTCCATCTGCAACTTCGTCACCGTGGACGTCGGCCGCCCCGGTCGTCCGGTGTTCCAGGCCCTGCTCAAGGAGGGCGTGATCGTGCGCCCGCTGGATGCCTACGGCCTTCCCATGCACCTGCGCATCAGTATCGGGCTCGTGGAGCAGAACCTGCGCCTGCTCGCGGCCCTGAAGAAAGTCCTCGGGGGCTGAAGATGCCCGCGCGCGTGGACTACGCAGTCACACCCGGCGGTACGCTGCAGGGCACACTGCGGGTGCCGGGCGACAAGTCCATCTCCCATCGGGCGCTGATGCTGGGCGCCGTCGCCGAAGGCGTCACCGAGATCGAAGGCTTCCTGGATGGCGCCGATTGCCTGGCGACCCTCGCCGCGGTTCGCGCCATGGGCGTCGAAGTGGAGTCGCGCTCGCCCACCAGCCTCAAGGTGCAGGGGCGCGGTCTCCACGGCCTGCGCGCCGCCGGCGCGCCACTGGATTGCGGCAACTCCGGCACCGCCATGCGGATCTTCATGGGTCTCCTGGCAGGGCAGGGCTTCGACACGACCCTGATCGGCGACGAGTCCTTAAGCAAGCGCCCCATGCAGCGGGTCATCGAGCCCCTCACCGCCATGGGCGCCAAGATCGAAAGCCGCGGCGGTTTCGCTCCCATCATCCTGCACGCCGTGAAACCGCTGGAACCGGCGCGGCACGTGCTCAAGGTAGCGAGCGCGCAAGTGAAGTCCGCAATCCTGATCGCGGGTATCTACGCCGGCGGTTACACCTGGATCAAGGAACCGGGCCCGAGTCGCGACCACACCGAGCGCATGCTGCACAGCTTCGGCTTGCACTTGTTGCGCGAGAGCGGCTGGCTCGGCATCCACGGCGGCCAGCCGCTGCGGGCCACGCGCATCGAGGTGCCCGCAGACCTGTCGTCTGCGGCGTTCTTCCTGGCGGGTGCGGCCATGACCCCGGGCAGCGACCTCACCCTGCAGAACGTCGGCGTGAACCCCACCCGCGATGGCGTGATCCGCATCCTGCGCCTCATGGGTGCGCACATCGAGATCCGTCATTCGCGACTGGGCGGCGGCGAACCGGCGGCGGACATCCACATCAAGGGCGGCCGGCTGCGCGGCACCGACGTCACGCCGGAACTGGTGACGCTGGCCATCGACGACATCCCGGCGGTGCTGATCGCCGCCGCCTGTGCGGAAGGCACCACGCGGGTGCACGGCGCGGCGGAACTGCGGGTGAAGGAGAGCGACCGGCTGCAGGCCATGCAGAAGGGGCTCGAATCCCTGGGCGTGCCGGTCAGCGCCACTCCCGACGGCATACACGTAACCGGCGTCCCGCACCTGCGCGGCGGCGAGATCCAGAGCTTCGGCGACCACCGCATCGCCATGGCCTTCGCCATGGCGGGGCTGCGCACCGAGGGGCCGCTCACCATCCGCGACTGCGCCAACGTCGATACCTCCTTCCCCGGTTTCGTTGCCATGGCCCGCGGGGCCGGCCTGCAGATCACGACATGAATACACCCGTCATCGCCATCGACGGCCCCAGCGGCTCCGGCAAGGGCACCATCGCCCGCGCGGTCGCCTCGCGCCTCGGCTGGAACCTGCTGGACAGCGGCGCGCTCTACCGGTTGTTGGCCCTGGCGGCAGCGGAGGCGCATGTCGGCGCCGAAGCGCCGGTGCGTCTCGGTCAGCTGGCCCGGCAGCTACGGGTCGAATTCAGCCAGGACGCGGCGGGCGGCGAATCCGTGCATCTGGCGGGAGTGGACGTGACCCTGCAGGTGCGGGCCGAGACTACCGGCGAGATGGCCTCGAAGCTCGCGGCCATCCCCGAGGTGCGGGCCGGTTTGCTGGAACTCCAGCATGGTTTTCGCCGGAGTCCCGGCCTGGTGGCCGATGGGCGGGACATGGGCACGGTGGTCTTCCCCGATGCCTTCCTCAAGATCTTCCTCACGGCTAGCGCGGTCGAGCGGGCCAAAAGACGCTATAACCAGTTGATAGAGAAAGGATTAACTGCTAACCTTGACGCCCTTTTTAGTGACATAAGCGCCCGGGACGAGCGGGACAGGACCCGCAGCGTCTCCCCCCTGGAACCCGCCGCCGACGCGGTGCAGCTGGATACCACCAGCGTGGGTATCGGCCAGGTGGTGGCGCGGGTCATGGAATTGGCGGTCGAGCGCCTGGGCGCGAAGCCGGAATAGCGATTTTTGGCGGTGCAGGAATGCACCGCCCATCGAATCAAGCATATAAGTGCTTGATTCGACGGAGGCGAGTCCGGACATGCGCCGGACTCGCCGAGTCTGAAAAACCCAGGACGGGTTTTCAGACCTAGGAAGGGCGCAGGACAGGACGTCCACCGCCCATTTCTTAAACAACCCGTGCTCCCGATGGATCGGGCGGCGGTGCAACCCAACAGGTGCCCCTCGAGAGAGGGGTGTGACAACTCCCAATGACCGAATCATTCGCAGAACTTTTCGAAGAGAGCATCAGCAAGAAACAGATGCAGTCAGGGTCCATCCTCAAGGCCCTGGTGATCGAGATCCGGCCCGACGTCGTTATCGTCAATGCCGGTCTCAAGTCGGAAGGGGTGATCCCCGCCGAACAGTTTTACAACGAGCAGGGTGAGCTGGAAGTCGCCGTCGGCGACGAGGTCGAAGTCGCACTCGATGCATTCGAGGACGGTTTCGGCGAGACGCGCCTGTCGCGCGAGAAAGCCAAGCGCGCCCGCTCCTGGACCCGTCTCGAGGACTCGTTCAACAAGGGCGAGATCGTCAAGGGCTTCATCACCGGCAAGGTCAAGGGCGGCTTCACCGTCGAGATCGACGGTGTACGCGCCTTCCTGCCCGGTTCGCTGGTGGACGTGCGCCCGGTGCGCGACCCCGTGTACCTGGAAGGCAAGGAACTCGAGTTCAAGGTCATCAAGCTGGACCAGCGCCGCAACAACGTGGTGGTCTCCCGCCGCGCGGTGGTGGAACAGGAATACAGCGCCGAGCGCGAAGAGCTGCTCACCAAGCTGCAGGAAGGCGCGGTGGTCAAGGGCGTGGTCAAGAACCTCACCGAGTACGGCGCGTTCGTCGACTTGGGCGGTATCGATGGCCTGCTGCACATCACCGACATGGCCTGGAAGCGCGTCAAGCATCCGTCGGAAGTCGTGGCCGTGGGCCAGGAGATCGACGTCAAGGTGCTGAAGTTCGACCGCGAGCGTAACCGCGTGTCGCTGGGCCTGAAGCAACTGGGTGAGGACCCGTGGGTCGACATCGCTCGCCGCTACCCGAACGGCACCCGCTTGTTCGGCAAGGTCACCAACCTGGCCGACTACGGCTGCTTCGTCGAGATCGAACCGGGCGTCGAAGGCCTGGTGCACGTCTCGGAGATGGACTGGACCAACAAGAACATCAACCCGGCCAAGGTCGTGCAAGTGGGCGACGAGACCGAGGTCATGGTGCTGGACATCGACGAAGAGCGCCGCCGCATCTCGCTCGGCATGAAACAGTGCAAGCCGAACCCCTGGGACGACTTCGCCAACGGCCACGAGAAGGGCGACCGCATCAAGGGCAAGATCAAGTCGATCACCGACTTCGGCATCTTCGTCGGCCTGGACGGCGGCATCGATGGCCTGGTGCACCTCTCCGATATCTCCTGGGACATGCCGGGCGAAGAAGCGGTGCGCAACTACAAGAAGGGTGACGAGGTCGAGGCCGTGGTCTTGGCGGTGGACGCCGAGCGCGAGCGCATCTCCTTGGGCGTGAAGCAGATGGAGAAGGATCCGTTCTCCAACTTCCTCGCCGATCACCCGAAGGGCAGCATCGTCAAGGGCAAGATCACCGTGGTGGACGCCAAGGGCGCCACCGTGGACCTGGGCAACGGCATCGAAGGTTACCTGCGTGCCTCCGAACTGTCGCGCGACCGCATCGAGGACGCGCGCACGGTGTTGAAGGAGGGCGAGGAGATCGAGGCCCGCTTCACCGGCATGGACCGCAAGAACCGCACCCTGAGCCTGTCCGTGAAGGCCAAGGAGATGCAGGAAGAGGCGCAGGCCATGGAAGACTATGGCCGCGGTACCGGCCCCGGAGGCGCCACCACCGCCTTCGGCGATCTGCTCAAGGAGCACATCGACGGTTCCAAGGAAGACTGATGATGTACCGGCGCCCGCGGTCTGACCGCCGCGGGTGCCGGCTTACATGACGAAGTGTCAAGAACTGGGGTCCAGGATTAAACTCGTTCGGCACAAGGCAGAGCATGACAAAGTCTGAGCTGATCGAACTCATATCGCGCAAGCAGAGCCATCTGGCCGCCAAGGACATCGAACTGGCGGTGAAGATGGTGCTGGAGCGCATGAGCACCGCGCTCTCTACGGGCCGGCGCATCGAGATCCGCGGTTTCGGCAGCTTCTCGCTGCACTTCCGTCCGCCGCGCATGGGCCGCAATCCCAAGACCGGCGACGCCGTGGCGCTGCCTGGCAAGTACGTGCCGCACTTCAAGCCCGGCAAGGACCTGCGTGACCGGGTCAACGGCGAAGAGGGCGACGACTTCGAAGAGGCTGAAGCCGAGGCCGAGGCCTGAATCCGTGACGCCCGCGGGCGAACCCTAAATGCTCCGCTGGATTACCTTCATCTCCCTGTTCCTGGTGTTCGCACTGGCGTTGCTGCTGGCCTATGCGAACGGCGCCATGGTGCGCCTCGATTACCTGGTGGGCAGCGAGCAGGTGCACATGTCCTCGGCGCTCTTGGGCGCCGCGGTGATCGGCTGGCTCCTGGGGCTCGCCAGCGGCCTCAGCGTGGTGTGGCGCCTCAAGCGCGACCTGCGGCGCCAGAAGCGCAGCCTCGACGAGGCCGAATCGGAACTCCGCAACCTGCGCAACGTGCCGCCCCCGCATGACCGCTAGCGCCGGCGCCATCGCCTTCAGCCTGATCCTCATCTCCGGTTTCGGCGGCTGGTTCCTGGCTCGCTGGAAGCGCTCCGGGCGCAACCTGCCGTCCAAGTTCGCCAGCTCCGAGTACTTCAAGGGTCTGAACTACCTGCTCAACGAGGAGCCGGACAAGGCCATCGAGGTCTTCATCCGCATGGCGGAAGTGGACTCCGACACTGTCGAGACCCATTTCGCGCTGGGCAGCCTGTTCCGCCGCCGCGGTGAGGCGGACCGCGCCATCCGCATCCACCAGAACCTGATCGCACGGCCGAACCTGAGCCGCCAGCACCGCGCCGAGGCGCTCTATGAACTCGCCCAGGACTACCTGCGCGCCGGACTCATGGACCGGGCCGAGAGCATCCTGCTGGAACTGCTGGATGCGCCGTCCTACACGGAGCAGGTGTTGCACAGCCTGGTGACGCTGTACGAGATGCAGCGCGACTGGGAGCAGGCCATCGCCATGCGCCGGCGCCTGGAGTCCCTCACCACCGACCCCGAGTGGCGCATCATCGCCCAGTATTACTGCGAACTGGCCCAGAGCGCCTTGCTCTCGCAGGACCTGGCCGCCGCCCACAAGTTCCTGAAGAAAGCCCAGTCCCAGGACAAGGACTGCGTGCGCGCGCACCTGATGCTGGCGCAGATGGCCGAGAACGCTTCCGATTGGCAGGAGAGCCGCACCAACTACCGGGCGGTGCTGGAACATGAGATCCGCTACGCCACCGAAGTGCTGCCGCCGCTGTCGCGCATCGTGCGCAAGCAGGAAGGAGAGGCGGTCTTCGAGGAGCGCCTGCAGAAACTCAAGGATTCCAGTCCCAAGGCCGCGCGTTACATCGGCCTCGCCGCCGTGATGGACGACAGCCTGAACGACCCGATCTCGCGCGAGTGCGTGGGTGAGTATCTGCGCACCGAGCCGACCTTGGCCGGCCTCTACCAGATGCATGCGACCCTGGCAGCCCGCCACGGTGACGCGGCCGGCGCCGACATCGAGCCGCTGCGCGTCGCAGTACGTAACCTGATGAAGAGCGGGCCGCGTTACCGTTGCGAGGAATGCGGGTTCCGCAGCCGCACCCTGTATTGGCAATGTCCCACCTGCAAGACCTGGGACAGCACCGTGCCGTTCCATGAAGTATTGTTGTCCGGTCCCGGTCAGAGCGTGCACCCCAAGCCGGTGATGTAGTCGCGGCCTCAGAGCCGCAAGAGGCGATCCATGTCGAACAAACCCATCCGCAAGGCCGTGTTCCCCGTCGCCGGGTTGGGCACGCGCTTCCTGCCGGCCACCAAGGCTTCGCCGAAGGAGATGCTGCCGGTGGTGGACAAACCCATCATCCAATACGCAGTGGAGGAGGCGGTGGCGGCGGGGGTGGAAGTACTGGTGTTCGTCACCAGCCGCACCAAGCGCTCCATCGAGGACCATTTCGACAGCGCTTATGAACTCGAGACCGAGTTGACCCGGCGCGGCAAGACGGCGGAACTGGAACTGGTGCAGAGCATCGTGCCGCCCCACGTATCCTGTGTGTACATCCGCCAGGCGGAGGCCTTGGGGCTGGGTCATGCGGTGCTCTGCGCCGAGCCCGCCATAGGCAACGAACCCTTCTTCGTGATCCTCGCCGACGATCTCATCGATGGCAGCAAGGGCTCTGCGCTGCAGCAGATGGTGGCGGTCTATGAGAAGGAAGGCGCCAGCATGGTGGGCATCGAGCGGGTCAGACCCGACGAGACCCAGCGCTACGGCATCATCCGTCCCACGGACGCGGGCCCGCGCCTGCACCAGGTGAAGGAGATCGTGGAGAAGCCCAAGCCGGAGGTGGCGCCCTCGAACCTGGGCGTGGTGGGCCGCTACATCCTCACGCCGCGCATCTTCGAACTCCTCAAGACCACCGGCCGCGGCGCCGGCGGCGAGATCCAGCTCACGGATGCCATCGCCGCCATGCTGGAGCATGAGAAGGTGTTCGGCTACGAGTTCGAAGGTACCCGCTACGACTGCGGCAACAAGCTCGGCTATCTGCGCGCCACCGTGGAGTTTGGCCTGAAACACGACGAGTTCGGCGACAGCTTCCGCGACTACCTCAAGAAAGTAGGATCCGATCTCGCTACGGGTAAGCGTTGAACGCTACGCTCGCCTGGAGTCTGCTGTTCATCGCCGGCCTGTTCGAGGTCGCCTGGGCGGTGGGACTGAAATACACCGAGGGTTTCACCAAGCCCGCTCCCACCGCCCTCACCGTGCTCGCCATGGTAGTCAGTATGGGTCTATTGGGGGTCGTCGCCCGGCAGCTGCCCATCGGTACCGCTTATGCGGTCTGGACCGGCATCGGTGTGTTCGGCACGGCGGTGCTGGGGATGTATCTCTTCGGCGAATCTACGGCGCCGCTCAGGCTCTTGTGCCTCGGGCTCATCATCACTGGCATCGTCGGATTAAAACTGACTACTGCCTAGCGCTCTTTCGGGGCCTTGACCGCCTCGTCCGCTTCCTTCTCCGCCGCCTTGATCAATTTCCGCAGGTTCTTGAAACCCCGCAGGTAGAGCCGCAGCCGATAGGTGAACACGGTCCAAGGCGAGAAATGCTTCTTGGCGAACATGAGTTCGCAGTAGTAGTAGGACTTCTCGAAGAAGTTGTTGCGCACGCCGCTGACGCCGCCGCTGCCGCTGCGGTGGTGGAAGAGGGCGGCCGAGGCCGAGAACTTGAAGCGCAGGCCGGCCCTGAAGGCCCTGAGCGCGTAGTCGCTCTCCTCCCGTACCGATACTCCTCTAAAATTTTCATCAAATAGCCCGATGCGCTCGATCACGTCCCGGCGGATGGAGAAGTTGCAGCCGGTGATGTTGTTGGTGACGCCGTCCCGGTCGTAGTTGTCGCCGCCCTTGAAGCGCAGCGAACCGGTGAGCCAGGTGGGCTGGGAAGGGTGCTTGGAACCGTGCTCCGTGACCCGGCCCTGCACCACGTGGGTGCCGTCCGCATGGGCAGCCACGTGGGCGGCGATGAAGCCCGGCTCGAAGCTCACGTCGTCGTCCGTGAACACGATGATCTCGCCCCGGGCGCGGCGCAGCCCTTCGTTGCGGGCCTTGGTGACGGAGGCGAATTCCGGCGTGACCCGGGTGAAACGGCTCTTGTTGGCGTCGAGGAAGGCCTGGGTCTCGGGCAGATGATTCTTGGTCTGGTCGATGACCAGGATCTCGAGATCGGGGTAATCCTGGGCGAAAGCCGCGCGCAGGGTCCCCACCAGCAGCTCTTCGCGGTTGTAGCTGGGGATGACGAGACTGACTTTGAGGGTTTGGGGCAAAGTGTCGGCCCTGATTTCATTGACCCCCGACGGGGGGCTGTTTAAACTATGCGCCCTTCGATATTCCCCGGTAGCTCAGTGGTAGAGCAGTCGACTGTTAATCGACTGGTCGCTGGTTCGAATCCGGCCCGGGGAGCCATTTACTGACCTTCGCAGCCCCTTCAGGGCTGCGCTCTTTCAAGCCGCCTTCTGCAGGAACGAGCCGATCCGGCTCATGGCGCCCTTCAGGTTCTCCATGCTGGTGGCGAAGGAGAGCCTCAGGTTCCCCGGCGCGCCGAAGGATGAGCCGGCCACCACCGCCACGCCTGCGTCCACCAGCAGCCGCTCGCAGAGTTCGTAGTCGTCCTTGAGCTTGAGGCGCTTGATCACTTCGGAGAAGTCCGGGAAGGCATAGAAGGTGCCGTCCGCCGGCAGCATCTTCACGCCGGGCATGGCGGTGAGCGCCAGGTGCACGTAATCGTGCCGCTCGCGGAAGGCCTTGCACATCATCTGCACGTAATCCTGGCTGCCGTTCAGGGCCGCTTCCGCCGCCGCCTGGGAGATGGAGCAGGGGTTCGAGGTGCTCTGGGACTGCATGTTGCCCATGGCCTTGATGATGGCCTCCGGTCCGCCGGCGTAGCCTATACGCCAGCCGGTCATGGCATAGGCCTTGGAGCAGCCGTTCAGCACCAGGGTGCGGTCGTAGAGGTCGGGGCACACCATCAGGATGTTGCAGAAGGGTTCGCCGTGCCAGATGAAGGGCTCGTACATGTCGTCGGTGGCTATCAGCACCCGCGGGTGCTTGCGCAGGATCTCGCCGAAGGCCAAGAGTTCCTTGCGCCGGTAAGCCATGCCGGTGGGGTTGGAAGGGCTGTTGATGACCACCAGGCGCGTGCGCGGCGAGATGGACTTCTCCAGCTGCTCCGGCGTGAGCTTGTAGTGCTGGTCGGCGCCGGCATAGGGGATCACCGGGGTGCCGTCGGCGATGGCCACGATCTCAGGGTAAGAGACCCAGTAGGGCGCCGGCACCACCACCTCGTCGCCCGCGTTCACCACCGCCTGGCAGAGGTTGAAAAAGCTCTGTTTGCCCCCAGATGAGACCAGGATCTGGGCGGGCGTGTAGGTCAGCCCGTTATCACGTCTGAATTTCTCCACCACTGCCTTGCGCAGCGAGAGCGTGCCTTCCACCGCCGTGTACTTGGTCTGGCCGTTGTGGATGGCGCGGATGGCCGCTTCCTTCACGTGGTCCGGGGTGTCGAAATCCGGTTCGCCGGCGCCCAGGCCGATGATGTCCTTGCCTTCGGCCTTGAGAGCCGCGGCGCGCGCGGTCACCGCGAGCGTGGGCGAGGGCTGCAGCCGCGCGGCGCGTTCAGAGAGGGTGGTTTTCAAGCGGAAGCTCCATCCAGGCGGGCGGGGCGGTATCATCATAAAGGAAAGGCATCCTTGGCACCAATGAACGACCGATTCCGACTCGTATCCGACTATCAGCCCGCGGGCGACCAACCCAACGCCATCGCGACTCTGAGCAAGGGTCTGCAGGACGGGTTGGCGCGCCAGACTTTGCTCGGCGTCACCGGTTCCGGCAAGACCTTCAGCGTCGCCAACGTGATCCAGAACCTGCAGCGCCCGACGCTGGTGCTCGCGCCCAACAAGACCCTGGCGGCGCAGCTCTATGGCGAGTTCAAGACCTACTTCCCGGACAACGCGGTGGAGTACTTCGTCTCCTACTACGACTACTACCAGCCGGAGGCCTACGTCCCCTCGTCCGACACTTATATAGAGAAGGACGCCTCCATCAACGAGCACATCGAGCAGATGCGACTCTCGGCCACCAAGGCCATGCTGGAGCGGCCGGACACCATCATCGTCGCCACCGTCTCCGCCATCTACGGCCTGGGCGACCCGAACTCCTACCTCAGCATGGTGTTGCACATCAGTCGCGGCGAGAAGATCGATCAGCGCGCCATCCTGCGCCGCCTCGCCGAGATGCAGTACATCCGCAACGAACTGGATTTCTCCTCCGGCACCTACCGGGTGCGGGGCGAGATCATCGACGTGTTCCCGGCGGAATCGGACCGCGAGGGCCTGCGTATCGAACTGTTCGACGATCAGGTGGAGAGCCTGACCGTGTTCGATCCGCTCACCGGCGCCACCGTGAAGCCGGTGCCGCGCTATACCGTCTATCCCACCAGCCATTACGTCACGCCGCGCAGCAAACTCTTGGAGGCGGTGGAGAAGATCAAGGTCGAGCTGAAACCGCGCCTGGATGAGCTGCGCAAGGCCAACAAGCTGGTGGAAGCCCAGCGCCTGGAGCAGCGCACGCTCTTCGACATCGAGATGATGGTGGAGATCGGCTACTGCAGCGGCATCGAGAACTATTCGCGGCACCTCTCCAACCGCAAGGCCGGCGAGCCGCCGCCGACCCTGTTCGACTACCTGCCGGCAAACGCCATGCTGGTGGTGGACGAGAGCCACGTGACCGTCCCGCAACTGGGCGGCATGTACAAGGGCGACCGCTCCCGCAAGGAAACCCTGGTGGAATACGGTTTCCGCCTGCCGTCCGCCCTCGATAACCGGCCGCTGCGCTTCGAGGAATGGGAAGCGCGCTCGCCCCAGACGCTGTTCATCTCTGCCACGCCCGGTCCCTACGAGAAGCGGGTCGGCGACCAGACGGTGGAGCAGGTGGTGCGGCCCACAGGGCTGATCGACCCCGCCGTCGAGATACGACCGGCCCGCACCCAGGTGGATGACCTCTTGTCCGAGGTGAAGCTGCGAGCCGAGCGCCACGAGCGCACGCTGGTGACCACCCTTACCAAGCGCATGGCCGAGGACCTGACCGAATACCTGGCCGAGCACGGCGTGAAAGTGCGTTACCTGCACTCGGACATCGAGACCGTGGAGCGCACTGAGATCATCCGGGACCTGCGCCTCGGCGTGTTCGACGTGCTGGTGGGCATCAACCTCTTGCGCGAAGGCCTGGACCTGCCGGAGGTGTCGCTGGTGGCGATCCTGGACGCGGATAAGGAAGGCTTCTTGCGTTCAGAAGGCTCCCTGATCCAGACCATCGGCCGCGCCGCCCGCCACGTGAGCGGCATGGCCATCCTGTATGCGGAGCGGGTCACGGGATCCATGCAGCGCGCCATCGACGAGACCGACCGACGCCGCGCCAGGCAGGTGGCCTACAACCTGGAACACGGCATCACGCCCGCAGGCATCCAGAAGGCGGTGGCGGACGTGATGGAAGGCGCCCGGGCCTATGCGGCCGGGGTGCGCGCGCCACTGTCCAAGGCGGCGGACGAGCGCGGCCGCTACGAGGCCATGACACCCGAGAAGCGCATCAAGCTCATCAAGCAGATGGAAGTGCAGATGCAGAAGCACGCCCGCAACCTGGAGTTCGAGGAAGCGGCGCGGGTGCGC
The DNA here is from genome assembly GCA_036271575.1 of Gammaproteobacteria bacterium. Classification (GTDB taxonomy): domain Bacteria; phylum Pseudomonadota; class Gammaproteobacteria; order Natronospirales; family REEB76; genus DASUBN01. Next base: position 15 of record DATBAJ010000038.1, on the reverse strand, counting down.
GATGACATCCGCGTG
>DATBAJ010000037.1:0-19010 GCA_036271575.1 Gammaproteobacteria bacterium | reverse complement strand
CCGGAGCATATCCGCGCCATCAAGGCTTCGGTGGCAGGGCGTACACCCCGTCGCCGGCCTGAAGCCGGTGCCGGCTGCCGTCTCGCGGGTCTCGAAGCCTGCAACATCCTGCCGGGCAGTCTTTTTGTGAACGTCGGCGAGAGGACCAATGTCACCGGTTCCGCCAAGTTCAAGAAACTGGTGCTGGCGAACGACTATCCGGCTGCCTTGGAAGTAGCCCGTGAACAGGTGCAGAACGGCGCTCAGGTGGTGGACGTGAACATGGACGAGGGCCTGCTGGACGGCAAGGCCGCCATGGTGCGGTTCCTGTCGCTCCTGGCCGCCGAGCCTGACATCGCCCGGGTGCCGGTGATGCTGGATTCCTCCCGTTGGGAGATCATCGAGGCGGGCCTGAAGTGCGTGCAGGGCAAGTGCGTGGTCAACTCCATCAGTCTCAAGGAAGGGGAAGAATCCTTCTTGCGCCAGGCGGAACTCGCACGCCGCTACGGCGCGGCGGTGGTGGTGATGGCTTTCGACGAACAGGGGCAGGCGGACACCCTGGAGCGACGCGTCGCCGTCTGCGAACGGGCTTATGGCCTGCTGACGGGGCGGCTGGGTTTCGCGGCCCCGGACATCATCTTCGACCCGAACATCTTCGCTGTGGGTACCGGCATCGAAGTCCATGCCCACTATGCCGTGGACTACATCGCAGCGGTCCGGGAGATCAAGCGCCGCCTCCCGGGGGTGCTGATCAGCGGTGGTGTGAGCAACGTGTCCTTCGCTTTCCGCGGCAACGACAAGGTCCGCGAAGCCATGCATGCGGCCTTCCTCTATCACGCCATCAGGGCCGGCATGGACATGGGCATCGTGAACGCCGGGCAGCTCGCGGTGTACGAGGATATCCCCAAGGAACTCTTGGAGCACGTCGAAGATGTGCTCCTGGACCGGCGTCCGGATGCCACCGAGAGGCTCATGTCCTTCGCCGTGACCCTCGACAAGGGTGGCGCCAAGCAGGTACAGGATCTTGCCTGGCGCGGATGGCCGGTGACCGAACGCCTCAAGCACGCTCTGGTGCAGGGCATCGCCGATTACATCGAAGCCGACACCGAGGAAGCACGCCTCCAGGCCAAGCGCCCGCTCGATGTCATCGAAGGTCCGCTCATGGCCGGCATGGACGTGGTGGGCGACCTGTTTGGCGCCGGGAAGATGTTTTTGCCTCAGGTGGTGAAGTCCGCCCGAGTCATGAAGAAATCCGTGGCCTGGCTCACCCCCTATATCGAGGCCGAGAAGCAGGATGGCGTGCGGCCCAAGGGCCGTATCCTCATGGCCACGGTCAAGGGTGACGTGCACGACATCGGCAAGAACATCGTCGGCATCGTGCTGCAGTGCAACAACTATGAGGTGTTCGACCTCGGCGTGATGGTCTCGGCGCAGAAGATATTGGATACCGCCCGTGAGAAGCAGGTGGATCTCATCGGGCTCTCGGGCCTCATCACGCCTTCTCTCGATGAGATGGTGCACGTGGCCAAGGAGATGCAGCGGGACAAGTTCAGCATCCCACTCATGATCGGCGGTGCCACCACCTCCCGGACCCACACTGCGGTGCGCATCGCACCCCAGTACGCCGGCGCCGTGACCCACGTGAAAGACGCCTCCCGGGCCGTCAGCGTGGCCTCTGGGCTCCTGGGCGAGAGCAGTGCTGCGGTCATCAAGGCGATCCAGGACGATTACGCCGGAGTGCGGGCCGAATACGCCGGTCGTGGCAACGAGCAGCCGCTGCTCAGCCTTGCCTCAGCGCGCGCCAATCACACCCCCATCGAGTGGCGCGGTTACGTGCCGCCCAAGCCTCACGACCAGGGCATCCACGATATCCCGGACATGTCCCTGGAGACCCTGCGCCCTTACATAGATTGGACCCCTTTCTTCCACGCCTGGCAGATGAAGGGTAGTTATCCGAAGATCCTTGATGATCCGGAGAAGGGCGAGACGGCGCGTAGGCTCTTCGCCGACGCCCAGACCATGCTGGACCGCATCATCTCGGAGCGATGGCTCACCGCGCGGGGCGTGTTCGGCCTGTTCCCCGCTAACGCGGAGGGCGACGATGTCACCATCTACCGGGATGGCGATCGCCGTGCGGCTCGGACCCGGTTCCACTTCCTCCGCCAGCAGGCGCAGAAACCTGCGGGACGCCCCAATCGCTGCCTGGCTGATTTCGTGGCACCGGTGGGGGCGGGGGAGGACTATCTGGGCGGCTTCGCCGTCACCGCCGGCATCGGCATCGGGGAGCGGGTGAAAGCCTTCGAGGCGGACCACGACGATTACAGTGCCATCCTGCTGAAGGCCCTCGCCGACCGCCTGGCTGAAGCCTTCGCCGAATACATGCATCTCAAGGTGCGGCGCGAGAGTTGGGGATATGCAGCGGCAGAGGGCCTGGATAACGAGGCATTGATCCGCGAAGAGTACAAAGGTATCCGGCCGGCGCCGGGCTATCCCGCCTGCCCCGAGCACACCGAGAAGGGCACCTTGTGGGAACTCCTCGATCCGGATCGCCGCGCCGGCATCACCCTCACTGAGCACTACGCCATGTGGCCGGCGGCGGCAGTCAGCGGTCTGTATTTCTCGCATCCTCAGTCCCATTACTTCGCCGTGGGCCGCATCGATCGGGACCAGGCGGCGGACTATGCCCGCCGCAAGGGCATGGATATGGCGACCGCCGAACGCTGGCTGGGACCGAACCTGGCCTATACCCCCTAGGGCCAGGACTCGCTCCAGGCCGGCGAATCTTGCCCGCTGCAGGTCAACCTGTCGCCCGGGATACCGTTTCCCATAGCAGGGCAGTCCGTCTGGGCTGCGTCCCATTCAAATCAAAAGGAGTCTTCAATGAAACGTGTTTCCACAGTCTTGCTCGGTTCCCTGCTGACTTTCGGCGTCGCCACCCTGGCCCAGGCCGCCGATGCCCCAGCCGCTGTCACTGGCGCTGCCGCCGCGGAACACGGCAAGATCGAGAAGAACGACAAGGACATCCAAAAAGACCAGTCCAAGGGGAAGAAAGAGCAGATTGAAGGGAAGAAGGATGAGCGGGCTCGCGACGCCGAGAAGACCAAGCTGAAGAACGACGAGAAGAACGGCAAGACTGCCGCGGTGCAGAGCGACAAGGCGGCCATCAAGGCCGACGACGCCAAGATCGGCAAGGATCAGGCCGCCGTCAAGGCCGAGCACAAAGACATTCATGCTGACGAGAAGGCCAACGCCAATGACAAGAAGGTCATGAAGCGTGATGAGAAGAAGGCCGCCGCTGCCGCCACCCAGGCTCCCGCTGCCAGCACCCACTGATCCTCCGGTCATTCGGGTCTGATATCGCCCCGGTATCGCAAGGTGCCGGGGCGATTTCTTTGGCGGCTCACCGGACCGGTGCCGTCAGCGCCGAAAGCCGTTGACAGGGTCTGCGCCACGGGACTAGCATCCGCGCAGCTTCGTCATGAGAGGCCCCCGAAGTGGGCAGTAGCTGTTTAACCCTTTATCCCCTCCGCCGCGTCAGCGGCAGTCAGCGCGACTGAACCTGCTTCAGGTCGCGCATCCTGCCTACCGGCGAGGGTCAGCGCGGCCGACCGACTAGAGACTAGCCGACCGGGCCGCGTCCTTGCAGGAGCACGCGAGACCGGAAGGCATGGCTTTCGACACACTCCAAGGACTGCTGCGCAAGAAGAACGCCGCCCAGGACGAGCGCGGCGCGCGCGTGTCTGCGCGCCTGGTCGAAGTCAGCCGCATGGCGGCGGACGACACCTTCGACGAATTCAAGACCAGCATCCAGGGCCTCGTGGAGCCGGAGGCCGAGGAGCGCCTCGCCGAGTACGGCCCCAATACTGTGGCCCGGGAGGAGAAGAAATCCTTCCTGATGCAGCTCTTTACCCGGCTAGCGAACCCTCTCAACGTACTGCTCATCGTGCTCACCGTAGTGTCGGCGGTCACCGGCGACATAGACGGCGCGGTGATCATCGGCTTCATGGTGTTCCTGTCGGTGGCGCTGTCCTGGGTCCAGGAGGCGCGCTCCAACAATGCGGCCGAGACGCTGCGCGCCATGGTCAAGACCACGGCCACCGCGCTGCGTCGCGAGCCGGTCGAGGAACCGGAGGACGACGAGGAGCGGGAGGATGGTCGCGAGGAAGACGAACCGCGCGAACCGCGGGTTACCTATAAGGCGCTGCGCAAGCAGGTGCCTATAGATGAGCTGGTGCCGGGCGACCTGGTGCAGCTCTCCGCCGGCGACATGATCCCGGCGGATGTGCGCCTGCTGTCGGCCAAAGACCTGTTCATCAACCAGTCGGCTCTCACCGGCGAGTCCCTGCCGGTGGAGAAGAACTCCCGCGCCGTGGAGCAAGCCTCCGGCAGTCCGCTGGACCTGCCCAACCTCTGCTTCATGGGCACCAACGTGGTGAGCGGCACTGCCATCGCGGTGGTGGTCATGACCGGCGCCAGCACCTATTTCGGCTCGCTCGCCAGCACCCTCGGCACCGAACGGGTCCAGACCAGCTTCGACAAGGGCGTGCACAAGTTCACCTGGCTCATGATCAAGTTCATGGCGGTGATGGTACCGCTGGTGTTCCTCATCAACGGGCTCACCAAACACGCCTGGGGCGATGCTTTCCTGTTCGCCATGGCCGTGGCCGTCGGGCTTACGCCCGAGATGCTGCCGGTGATACTGAGCAGCAACCTGGCCAAGGGCGCGCTGGCCATGTCGCGCCACAAGGTCATCGTCAAGCGTCTCAACTCCATCCAGAACTTCGGCGCCATGGACGTACTGTGCACCGACAAGACCGGCACCCTTACCCAGGACAAGGTATTCCTGGAGAAACACGTGGACATCCGCGGGGTCGAGAGCGAACGGGTGCTGGAATTCGCCTTCCTCAACAGCTATTACCAGTCGGGGCTGCGCAACCTGCTGGACGTGGCGGTGCTGGAGAAGGTGGACATGTACGCGGACCTGCACCCAGAGAAGAACTACCGCAAGGTGGATGAGATCCCCTTCGATTTTCAGCGTCGCCGCATGTCGGTAGTGGTGGAAGAGCAGGAGGAGCGCCATGTCCTCATCTGCAAGGGCGCGGTGGAAGAGATCTTCAGCATCTGCACCTACGCCGAGGTCGAGGGTGAGACCGAGAAGCTGGTCCCCGAAGACCTGTTGCGCATCCGCGATGTGACCCTGGCCCTGAATGAGGATGGCTTCCGCGTCATCGCGGTGGCTTACAAGGAGAGCATCGAGCCCAAGCGTACCTATAGCGTGGCTGATGAATCCGGCATGACGCTGCTGGGCTACATCGCCTTCCTGGATCCGCCCAAGGAGAGCGCCGCCCAGGCCATCGCTCGGCTGCGCGGACACGGCGTGATTGTGAAGGTCCTCACGGGTGACAATGACACCGTCACCCGCAAGATCTGCTCCGAGGTGGGCCTCGAGGTCTCGCACATCCTCCTGGGCAAGGACCTGGAGGAGATGGACGATGCAGCGCTGGCCGAGGCGGCGGAGACCACCGCCGTGTTCGCCAAGCTCGCGCCGCAGCAGAAGGCGCGGGTGATCCGCGCCCTGCACCGCAAGGGCCACGTGGTCGGGTTCCTGGGCGACGGCATCAACGATGGCCCGGCGCTCAAGGCCGCCGACGTGGGCATCTCGGTGGACACGGCAGTGGACATCGCCAAGGAATCCGCCGACATCATCCTGCTGGAGAAGAACCTGCTGGTGCTGGAGGAGGGCGTGCTGGAGGGGCGCAAGGTCTTCGGCAACATCATCAAGTACATCCGCATGGGTGCCAGTTCCAACTTCGGTAACATGTTCAGCGTGCTGGGTGCCAGCCTGTTCCTGCCCTTCGTGCCCATGGCACCCATCCAGGTGCTGGTGAACAACCTGCTCTATGACTTCTCCCAGACCGCCATGCCCACCGACAACGTGGACCCGGAATACCTCACCAAGCCGCGCCAGTGGGACATGCGCACCATCAAGCAGTACATGCTGTTCATCGGGCCCTTGAGCTCGGTGTTCGACTACGTGACGTTCTTCGTGCTCATCTACTTCTACGGCGCCTGGCACGACGCGAAACTGTTCCAGACCGGCTGGTTCATCGAGTCCATCGTCAGCCAGACGCTCATCGTGCACGTGATCCGCACCGGCAAGGTACCGTTCCTGCAGAGCTGGCCGAGCTGGCCGCTGCTGGCCACCACCATCGCCGTGTGCGCGGTGGGCATGTGGCTGCCCTTCAGCAGCCTCGCCCACGGCTTCGGCATGGTGCCGGTGCCCCTGTCCTTCCTGGCGGTGATGCCCTTCATCATGGTCGGTTACATCACTCTCACCCAGTGGGCCAAGGCACGTCTGATCAGACGCTTCGGGCTGGACTAAGCGCGACTACCGAGGCGGGTCCTGCTCGGCACATAGGCGGGGTCCTGGCCAAAAAGTGACCGGAGCCGCGGCGGGCCTTCAGGGATTGAGGGCCGCTGCCTTGGTTGTCATATTTGTGCCATATTCCCCCCCTAGACTCCCCCGACCAGACAGGCGGGGAGACCGGTGATGGCAGGTCCTTCGACCGCGGCCGCGGGACCCGAACCATCACCGGTGAAAACGTGTTGTCAGAAGAGACCGTAGAAACAGGGGCCCGAACGACTGTGAGCGGCAGCACGCACAATACGCGCTGGCGGGACTCGGCCGCCGACCTCGTGTTCAAGACCCTGACCCAGATCGCCGCGGTCACTGTGTTGGCGTTGATCCTCGCCATCATCGGCCTGCTGCTGTACAAGGCCTGGCCGGCGTTCCATACCTTCGGGTTCAGGTTCTTCACCAGCACCGAATGGGATCCGGTCGGCGGGCACTTCTCGGCTCTGACCTCCATCTACGGCACCCTGGTGACCTCAACCATCGCCATGTTCATCGCCGTGCCGGTGAGCTTCGGTATCGCCTTGTTCATCACCGAGCTGGCGCCGCCCTGGCTCAGGCGCCCGGTGAGCACCGCGGTGGAGCTCTTGGCGGCTATCCCCAGCATCATCTACGGCATGTGGGGTCTGTTCGTGTTCGCTCCGCTGTTCGCCGACAAGGCGCAGCCCTGGATCACCGCCCACCTCGGCAACTGGCCTCTCATCGGCGGACTGTTCCAGGGACCGCCCATCGGCATCGGCGTATTCACCGCCGGCCTCATCCTCGCGATCATGGTGATACCGTTCGTGACATCGGTGATGCGCGACGTGTTCGACGTGGTGCCCATCGTGCTCAAGGAATCCGCCTACGGCATCGGCTGCACCACCTGGGAAGTCATGTGGCGCGTGGTGCTGCCTTACACCCGGGTCGGCGTGGTGGGCGGCGTCATGCTTGGCTTAGGGCGAGCCTTGGGTGAGACCATGGCCGTGACCTTCGTCATCGGCAACAGCCATGACATCAGCAAGGCCCTGTTCATGCCGGGCAACACCATCTCCTCGACCCTCGCCAACGAGTTCTCCGAAGCGGTGGGCGATACCTACACTTCCTCCTTGATCGCGCTGGGCCTGATCCTGTTCCTGGTCACCTTCGTGGTGCTGGCCTGCGCCAAGCTGCTGCTGCTGCGCGTCGCGGCCCGGGAAGGGGCGAAGACCTGATGAAGCTCAACCGCCGTTATCTGTTCCGCCGCGCCCTGAACGTGTTCAACCTGTTCATGTCCATGGTGGCCACGGTGTTCGGCCTGTTCTGGCTGGGCTGGCTCTTATGGACGCTGATCAGTCATGGTCTGCACAGCATCAACCTGACCTTGTTCACCAGCGACACCCCGCCGCCGGGCGCCGAGGGCGGCATGGCCAACGCCATGATCGGTTCGCTGTTGCTGACCGGCGTGGGTGTGTTGGTGGGTACGCCGGTGGGGCTCATGGCCGGTACCTGGCTCGCGGAGTACGGTCGCGAGAACCGGCTGGCATCCGTGATCCGCTTCGTCAATGACATCCTGCTTTCAGCGCCGTCCATCGTCATCGGCGTATTCGTCTACGGCATAGCAGTGGCGCCCTTCGGGCACTTCTCCGGGTGGTCGGGCGGGATATCGCTCGCCATCATCATGTTGCCGGTGGTGCTGCGCACCACCGAGGACATGATGCGCCTGGTGCCCGACCAGATGCGTGAGGCGGCGGCGGCCTTGGGCGCGCCGCGCTGGAAGGTGACGGTCTATATCGTGTACCGGGCGTCGCTCGCCGGCATGCTCACCGGCGTGATCCTCGGCATCGCCCGCATCAGCGGCGAGACCGCGCCGCTCTTGTTCACCGCCCTCAACAACCAGTTCCACAGCACCGACATGTCGCAGCCCATGGCGAACCTGCCGGTGATGATCTTCCAGTTCGCCATGAGCCCCTATCAGGGCTGGCAGAACCTGGCATGGGCGGCGGCACTTATGATCACTACGGCCATCCTGGTCCTAAGCATCGCAGCACGCTTCCTGTTGCGCGCCAACTCATTCGGGAAATGACATGAACGCAGTCCGCAAAGAAGGCCTCCAGATCGATAACCCGAAGATCGACATCAAGGGCTTGAACTTCTACTACGGCAAGTTCCATGCCCTGCACGGTATCGACCTCGCCATCCCCGAGAAACAGGTCACGGCTTTCATCGGCCCCTCTGGCTGCGGCAAGTCCACGTTGTTGCGCACCCTGAACCGCATCTATGAGCTGTATCCCGAGCAGCGCGCTGTCGGCGAGGTGATCCTGGACGGTGGCAACATCCTGGCCGCCACCCAGGATCTGAATTTGCTGCGCGCCAAGGTAGGGATGGTGTTCCAGAAACCGACCCCGTTCCCCATGTCGGTATACGAGAACATCGCCTTCGGCGTGCGCCTCTACGAGCGGGTGCCGCGCAACGAGATGGATGAACGGGTGGAATGGGCGCTGCGCAAGGCGGCCCTGTGGGATGAGGTGAAGGACAAGCAGCACCAGGGTGGCACGCGCCTGTCCGGCGGCCAGCAGCAGCGCCTGTGCATCGCGCGGGCCATCGCCGTGAAGCCGGAAGTGCTGCTGCTGGACGAACCGGCTTCGGCCCTGGATCCGATCTCCACCCTGAAGGTGGAGGAGCTCATCGCCGAACTGAAGAAGGACTACACCATCGTCATCGTCACCCACAACATGCAGCAGGCGGCGCGGGTCTCCGACTACACCGCTTTCATGTACCTGGGGGACCTGATCGAGTTCGCTGACACCAGCACGCTGTTCACCAACCCAGCCAAGAAGCAGACGGAAGACTACATTACTGGCCGCTACGGCTGAGCCGAGCGTGCTCGCCCAGCGGCATGGCGGGGGATCGAGAGATGTCGGATCTATCGCCAGGGACGGCTAGATCAATCGCGAAAAATTAGCTTCAAACTTGAATGCACAAAGAAAAAGGCCCGGGATTTCTCCCGGGCCTTTTTTAATCCCTACTGAGCAGGGATTATTACTTGCCACCGGTCGAAGCGGCGGGGGCCTTCGACTTGTGATGCTTCTTGTGCTTGCTGGACTTCTTCTCGCTCTTGGCCGGGGCCTTGTCGGTGCTGGCCGGGGCCGAGGCAGCCGGGGCGGCCATCGGGGCGGTGGAAGCGGCCGGGGCGGCCAGGGTCACGCCGGCGAAGGCCAGCAGGGAGGCGGCGATAGCACTGATTACGATCTGACGCTTCATTCTGAGTACTCCAGTTAAAGTTGACGTTGGATACATTTGGTTTTGCAAAACCTCCATCCTTATCGCGGATGGATAGCGTGCCCCCAATCTTGCCAGTCTCCTGGCGGCTTGGCCGGACATCCTGTCTCGGGCTCAATCACGTCCTGTCGAGGGCTATAACGCCTTCTCGGGGGGTGGGTTGACGGTCGAATCAGGCATTTCCAGGCAGGTTTTCCTGGCCCCCAGCGGGAGCCCGGGTCCCGGGCCGGCTGGCATAATACGCGGCAAATGGCCAAAAAAATACCTGTTTCCGAGCTGAGCCTGGGGATGTATGTGACGGAGCTGGACCGCCCCTGGCTAGACAGCCCCTTCCTGTTCCAGGGCTTCGCCATCGAGTCCCCGGACCAGCTGGCGGCCCTCCAGGAGTGCTGTGAATACGTGTACGTGGACGAGACCCGTGGCCTGGCTTCCCCGGCCGGGGAAGCCCGGGAGGGGGCTGGAGACCTGACCATCCCAGGGGTCACGGAGACCCCGGCCCGCAGCGGATTCCGCCTGGCAGTGCGGCGGGTGTTGGAATACCGGCAGAAGCTCTATCCACACCTGCAACGGATCATGGCGGACGCCCGTTTGGGGCAGCTCATGGATGCCCGGGAGACCCGGGTCATGGTCCAGCAGCTAGTGGAACTGGTGGCCGTGAACCCACAGGCAGCCTTGTGGCTCACCAACCTCAAAGACCGTCATTCCCACACCGCCGATCACTGTTTCAACACCGCGGTGCTGGGGGTCGCCTTCGGCGCGCATCTGGGGATGTCCAAGGAGCTACTGGAGCAGGTCGGACTCGGGGCTTTGCTGCATGACGTGGGCAAGATGCGCACGCCGGTCACCATCCTCGACAAACCGGGCGTACTGACCGAAGACGAGTTCGACATCCTCAAGAAACACCCCGTGGACGGCTACCAGATGCTGCGCAAGCAGGGCGGTTTCGGTGATGCGGCCCTGGAGGTGGTGCAGCTGCACCATGAGCGCGTCGGCGGCCAGGGTTACCCCTTCGGCCTCAAGGGCCATGAGATCCCCTTGCACGCGCGGGTGGTGGCGGTGGCGGAAGTCTATGACGACATCAGCAGCGACCGGGTCTATCACGAGGGCATCCCGGCGGCCAATTGTCTCAACATGATGTTCCATTGGGCGCCGCGCGACTTCGGCGAAGACCTGATGCAGGAGTTCATCCGCTGCATCGGCATCTACCCCATCGGCAGCCTGGTGGAACTCAACACCGGGGCGCTCGGCATCGTCATGTCCAGCAACCCGGACAGCCGCCTGAAGCCCGTGGTCATGTTGGTACGTGACAGGGAAGGCCGGCCCTACCGGCGCCGGCCGTTGTTGAACCTGGCGGCGCCCGGCATCCGCGACGGGACCTTCTCCTGGAAAGTGGAGCGGGTGGTGGATTGCAAGGACTACGACATCGATCCGGCCCGCATCGCCCAGATGGAAGCACGCCTGTGAGCCGCGAGACGCAGCTGTCTTTGAGCAACGGCCTCATGCTCGATGCCACTGAATTCGAGTTCAACTTCGTCCGTTCGTCCGGGCCCGGTGGCCAGAACGTCAACAAGGTGGCGAGCGCGGTGGAACTGCGCTGGGACCTGCGCAACAGTATCTACCTGCCCATGGGTGTGAGGCTGCGACTCGAAGCCCTGGCGGGTTCGCGCGTCACCGAGGACGGTGTACTCATCATCCAGGCCCAGCGCCACCGCACCCAGGAGCGCAACCGGGCCGATGCGATCGATAGAGTGCTGGCGCTCGTGGAGCAGGCCCTGCATCCACCCAAGCCCCGCAAGAAGACCAAACCCACAAAAGGCTCGAAACGCCGCCGTCTCGATGGCAAGAAGCGCCACGGTGACAAGAAACGGCTGCGCGGCAAGAGTTACGACTGAAAAAGAAAAAGCCGGCTCGAAGCCGGCTTTCTCTCGATCCCGCATCGTTACGGGATCAATGCATCGGCACTTCCATGCCGCGGGATCCGAGGGCCTCGATCCTGGCTGAATGCGCCTTGGCTTGCTGGCTGTTCAGGCCCGTCTTGATGGCCAGGAACAGGATGAAGGGACTGAACACCGCTACCAGTAGCATGCCGATGAAGAAGCTAAGTGTGTCGTTGCCACCCATGCCGCTGGCGGAGGGACCGAGGTAGCTGATGAGCCACATCCCAGCGAAGTAAGGCGCAAGCCACCAGGCCTGCTGCCAACCGAGCTTGGATGCCGGCAGCTTTTTCACCAGTAGATGCCAAATCAACAACAAGATGACATAGCTGATCACCAGCACGAAAAGCACGTTCATCACGTAGTTGCCAGTCCAGTAGATGATCCAGTTGGAGGCGATGAAAGCGACATGCGAGATGATGACAGGCGCCTTCAGGCGGAACGGCCGCTTCTCGTCCGGCAGGATGCGGCGCAGGTGCAGCAGTACCACTGGGCCGATGGCATAGGAGAACACGGTGATGGAGGACACGGCCGACACCAATTTTGGCCACGACGGGAACGGGAAGAAAAAGGCCGCGCCGGCCACGTAGGTGGCGATCAACGCAATCCACGGCACACCGTGACGGTTGAGCCTTGCCACGATGGACGGCGCGCCGCCCATCTCGCCGGCGGCCATCACGATGCGTGGACTGCCGGTCACATAGATGAAGGCAGTGCCCAGTGGGGATACGACTGCATCGAAGTAGAGCACCCAGGCCCACCACACCGCGCCCACGGAGAGGAGGATGGCTGCCAAGGGGCCGAACATGCCGACGAAGTGCAGATGGGTCCAGCCCTCGTCGATAGCTTCTGTCGGCAGCGCGACGATGAAGGCGTATTGCAGGCCGAGATAGATGACGAGGGCGATCAGCACCGAGCCGATCAGCGCGATGGGTACGTACTTGCCCGGGTTGCGGGTCTCGCCGGCCAGCGCGATGGCCTGCTGGAACCCCAGGAAGCTGAAGATGATGCCGGCGGTGCCCACCGCGGTGAAGATGCCGCTTACCGGCGTGCTGTCCAGGTGCGAGGTCATGTTGCCGGGGTGGAAGGAGTAGGCCATGAGGATGAAGATGGTGGCCACCGGCACCAGCACCTTCCACCAGGTGGCGATGCTGTTGATGTAGATCACCAGGCGGATGGCCATGAAGTTAAGCGCGACCACTAGCCCCAACATGACCAGGGCGCAAATGGTCCCCTTGTGGGTAAGCAGACCCGCGCTGTCCAGGAAACCGGGCCACAAGGTGTTGGTATAGGTCAGCACCGCGATCACTTCCACCGGCGGTACCGAGACGAACGCCAGGAATAGCACCCAGCTCCAGATCTTGCCCAGCATGTCACCGTGGCTCACGTGCACCATGTGCACCAACGCCCCGGAGTTGGGGAACATGGTGGAGAGCTCGGCAAACACGAAGGCCAGGAACAGCACCGCTGAGGCGCCGATGGTCCAGGAGAGCATGCTGAAGGGGCCCGCCTGCATGGAGGCGTTCAGGGCCCCGAACAGCCAACCAGAGCCGATGATGCTGCCCAGACTGGCATACAGGAGTCCGATTACACCGGCTTCGCGTCGGACCTTGTCGGGAACTGACATGTAATAGACCCCTATATATCGGATGGAGACAGCGTCAGGCCTGAAGCCCTGAGGCATCGGGCGATATTAGACGACCCTAGGGGGCGTCACAACCTGCTGGCGACACCTCAAAAGCTGCTGCGCTCGGCAGGGCGTTGTGACGGACAGGAAGTCCTAACGTCGCGGGAGGGCAGGACGCCCGGGAGCGACGGGCGCGACGGGCGCGCAATGTTAGAACTGGGGACGAAGCAACTGGGTGACTGCGTCATCTTCCCCGCTACACATCCATGTGCAGCGGGCAAGCCTCGCCTGTGCTTTCCTGTACAGGCGTCTGCGGCATGCCGCGGACTCGCTCGCGACGCTTTTGAGTCCTTTTCTCGCTGTAGCTAATGAAGCGGCTGCTTGTCGCGAGACGGGGCGGATTGAGTCAGTCTAAGCAGATCGGGCGAGACCGGAGCTCCGGCACCCAGGATGGTGACCCCTTCCGGGTGATCGAGTTGAACCGACAGCACGCGCCGGCCCGCCAGGGTGGCGCGACCCGTCCAGCGGTCCTGCCCGGTGCCGCTGAACTCGAAGCTGTAGATGCGGATGAACTCCGGCCAGCCGCGCGCGCTGCGCGCGAAGCGGATGCGGGTCAGCACCACGGTCTCATCCAGGAACTGCAGCTTGAGTTCGCGGCAAAGCCGGGCGCAGCTCTGCAGCATCCGGTCCCGGGCCTGCAAGCTGTCGTTCCAGAACAGGAAACCCGCCATCGTCAGCAACAGCAGCACGATGGCGAAGCCGGTGCCACCGGCGTCAAGATACATGCTTCAGGTCCCTCCCAGGCTCACGCGGTTGCGGCCGGCGTGCTTGGCATCGTAGAGCGCCTTGTCGGCGGCCTTGAGCACGGTCCAGGGTTCGTCCAGATGCTCGCCGTGTTGGGCGGCGCCGATGCTCACGGTGATGGAGAGCATGTCCGGATGGCTGTCGCCGGGCTCCGTGTCCTCGTTGCGCCGGCCGCCCTGGCGCAGGTCGAAGCGGCAGGATTCGATGTCCGCGCGCACTTGTTCCAGTTCTTGCTTCACCTGCTCAAGATCCCGTCCGCCATACAGCAGGCAGAACTCCTCGCCGCCGTAGCGAAACGGTTTGCCGATCAACGCCGGCTGCAACAGGCGTGCCGCGACGAAGCGCAGCACCTGATCGCCCACGTCGTGGCCGAAGCGATCGTTGAAATGCTTGAAGTGGTCAACATCCACCATGGCGATGGCGTAGCGTCCCCCCAGCTGGCGCATCTGTTCCTCCAGCGCCCTCCGTCCCGGCAGGCCGGTGAGTTCATCGAGATAGGCCATGCTCCAGGAACCCTGGATCACGGCGTAGCCGAAGCCCAGTCCTGCCGCGCCCAGGAACAGCGTCGAGCGCGTCAGATCAGCGCCGTGCAACACCGGCAGTGTGCAGGCCATGGCCAGGAAGAAGGCCGCGCTTTCAGCGTCATGCCCACGTAACAGACGATCGTTGAACCAGATGAGCCCCAGACCGATGATCAGCAATGCCGGCTGGGTGACGTCAGCGTGGGAGAGGAAGCTCAAGTGCGTGAATTGCACCTGCAACGCGCGCGCCAGCAGCGGGCTCGGGAAGGCGGTCAGCGCCCATAAGGCCAGCGTCTCGCCGGCCAACAGTCCGAACCACAGCCCCCCATAGCGGCTGAATACGCCGCGTTCCGGTATGAGGGAAAAGGCCAGCACGTCCAGCGGCAATACCAGGCAAAGCCCGCCGTCCAGGACCGCGCGTTTCACCGGGTCCCCGAGACGCGACAGCAGGAACATCCCGAGGTAGGCGCCGATCAGGGTCAGCAGCGCAAACGACATGCGGCTGCGGTTGAACTGCATGCTTAGCCCCAACGCCGCCAGCAGGATGGCGCCGGCGCTTATCTCCACCGCCAGCCGACCGGCAGAAGGAAACGCGCCGACCTGCTGGGCAAGCAACGCCGCGATCGTGAATACCACGATCTCGGGCAGCAGCGAGTAGAGTAGGCCGATCAGTATCTTCACATACGATTCCCGGCCGCCGGCGGCGGCACGCGGCGCGATTCCTTAGCCCTGGACCTGCATACGGTCATGCACGTCGTGCACCCCCGGCACGTACCAGCAGTCGTAGATGGCCATGCGCCGCTGTTCGTCGCTGTGCACCACACCCTGTAGCGTGACCTCGCGGTTGTGAGTATGCACCCCCAGGGTCTCGGCATGCAGCAGCGGGTCTTTCTCCAGCACCATGGAGACAGCATCCGATATCTCATCGTCGTTGTCTTTCTCGGCAGGCTTGACCCGCATGTGGTTGTGCACGTCGCAACTGCCCGGCACCCACCAGGCGATCACTTCCGCCAAGCGTCGGTGGGAAAGGCTGCCCACCTGTCCGTCCAGTCGCACCACACAATCTTCCACCCGGATCCCGATCCAGTCGCGGCCGGAAGTCTCGGTAGCGGGGCTGGGATGCACCGCCAAGTCGCGGAAGGCCGGCTCCTGGGAGAGGGCCGAGGTCACGGCATCCAGCAGGGCCTTGCCCACCCGGCGCTGACCCGGACGCAGCAGCAAGCGGTCCTCGATGTCGTTGAGGCCGGAGAGTTGCACGGCGATACGACGCGCCTTGCGTTTGACGATGATATTGGCCACTTCGCCTTCGAGGCGCAGGCTGTCATGATAGGTGACGTGGATGGGGGATTCGTGCAGATTGATGTCCGGGTCTTTCTCGAGGGCCGCGAGCAGCGCGGCTACCAGGTCTTTCTGCGGCATGAGAGGCACCTGATCCTTGCGGGTATTCTTCTACCCCTAGGGTGAGCCCCGGCGGTGCGCTTGGCAATAGGGTGAGAGGCATTGAAAAAGACGGTAAATGACAAATCGCGACACGACGCACGCGCCGCACTCCGGCACTTGCGCCGCAGCGATCCCCGCATGGCGAAAGCCATCGCCGCGGTGGGCCGCTGCGAGCTGGAATTCACGCCCTCCCGCAGTCCCTTCCATTCGCTGATGCGGGCCATCACTTATCAGCAACTCTCGGGCAAGGCGGCGGCCACCATCCATGGGCGGGTGGTGGCGCTGTTCCCCGTGGAGCACGGACCCCATCCACAACTGCTGCTGGAGTTGCCGGATATGGCGCTGCGGGGCGCGGGACTGTCCCGCAACAAGCTCCTGGCCCTGAAGGACCTGGCTGCCAAGGCCCTGGATGGCACCGTGCCCGAGATGCGTGCGCTCAAGACGCTCAAGGACGAAGACATCATCGAGCGCCTGACCCAGGTCCGCGGCGTCGGTCGCTGGACAGTGGAGATGCTGCTGATATTCACTTTAGGCAGGCCTGACGTGCTGCCGGTGACCGATCTGGGTATACGCAAGGGTTTCCAGCGCGCCTATGGGATGCGCAAGCTGCCTGCCTATTCCACCCTCGAACGGGCCGGTCGCGCCTGGTCGCCGCATCGATCCGTGGCCTCCTGGTACCTGTGGCGCCTGGCCGATGGCGATGCAGAGTTATGAGCGCGGCCTATCCCCATCTCCTGGCGCCGCTCGATCTTGGTTTCGTGAAGCTGCGCAACCGGGTGCTGATGGGCTCCATGCACACCGGCCTTGAAGACCACGCCCGGGATTACGCCAAGCTCGCGGTCTATTTCGCCGAACGTGCCCGTGGCGGCGCCGGCCTCATCGTCACCGGCGGCATCGCGCCCAACATCGTGGGGTCGCTGGCGCCGTTCGCTTCCAAGTTGAGCCGGCCCTGGGAGGTGGCGCGGCATCGCCGCGTCACGGAGGCGGTGCACGCCGAGAGCGGACACATCTGCATGCAGATCCTGCATGCAGGCCGGTATGCCTACCATCCATTCTCGGTGGCACCCACCGCGCTCAAGTCGGCTATCACGCCGTTCAAACCCCGTGCGCTCAGCGAGCGCGGTGTGGAGAGGCAGATCGACGATTTCGTGCGCTGCGCCGAGCGTGCCCGCAAGGCGGGCTATGACGGCGTCGAGATCATGGGCTCTGAGGGTTATTTCATCAATCAGTTCCTGGTGCCCCGCACCAACAAGCGTGACGATGCTTGGGGCGGCGATTTCGCCCGGCGCATGCGCCTGCCGGTGGAGATCCTGCGCCGCACCCGTGCGGCCGTGGGCCGCGACTTCATCATCATCTACCGGCTCTCCATGCTGGACTTGGTGGAGCAGGGCAGCGAATGGAGCGAAGTGGTGACCCTGGCGAAAGCCATCGAGGCTGCCGGCGCCACGCTCATCAATACCGGCATCGGCTGGCACGAGGCGCGTATACCGACCATCGCCACCCGCGTGCCGCGCGCCGCGTTCACCTGGGTCACGGAGCGGCTCAAGGCTGAAGTGAGTCTCCCGCTCATCGCCGTCAACCGCATCAACACGCCGGAGGTGGCGGAGCAGGTGCTGGCACAGGGCCAGGCGGACATGGTGTCCATGGCGCGACCCCTGTTGGCGGATCCGGAGTGGGTGACGAAAGCTGCTTCAGGACGCGCAGATGAGATCAACACCTGCATCGCCTGCAACCAAGCCTGCCTCGATCACGTGTTCGAGCAGAAGCTCGCCACCTGTCTGGTGAATCCCCGCGCCTGCCGCGAGACCGATTTCATCGCCAAGCCGGCGACGCAGAAGCGGCGCATCGCAGTGGTGGGCGCCGGTCCGGCGGGCTTGGCCGTGGCGGCCACGGCCGCCGAGCGTGGTCATGCGGTGACCTTGTTCGATGCAGCAGATGAGATCGGCGGCCAGTTCAACATGGCCAAACGCGTACCGGGCAAGGAGGAGTTCCACGAGACTTTGCGCTATTTCCGCCGCCGCCTCGCGCTTGCGCAGGTGCGCCTGGAACTGGGGCAGCGGGCGGACGCTGCCGGCTTGCGCGCCGCAGGCTTCGACGCGGTGGTACTTGCCACCGGCGTGCTGCCCCGGGACCCCGGCATCCCGGGCATGGATCACCCCAAGACCCTCTCCTACATCGATGTCTTGCTCACGGGTAAGCCGGTGGGCAAGCGCGTCGCCATCGTCGGCGCCGGCGGCATCGGGTTCGATGTGGCGGAGTTCCTGGTCCAGCGCCAGGCGGCCACGGGCCAGACTGTGCAGGGCTATCTGAAGGAATGGGGTGTGGATCAGCGCTACCAGGGCCGCGGCGGTCTCACCCGGCCTGAACCCGAGCCCGCCGCCCGCCAAGTCTGGCTGCTGCAGCGTACCCCGGCGCGTCCGGGCCGGACCCTGGGCAAGACCACCGGCTGGGCGCACCGGGCATCTCTGAAAGCCCATGGGGTCGAGATGTGGGGCGGCGTCGGTTATGAGCGCATCGATGACGCCGGCCTGCATCTCACGGTGCATGGCGAGTCCCGTCTCCTGGAAGTGGATAACGTAGTCATCTGCGCCGGCCAGGTCAGCCGTACGGAATTGAAGGATGGATTGGTCGGCTTGGAGATGCACCTCATCGGCGGGGCGAAGCGGGCGGGTGAATTGGACGCTAGACGGGCGATCGAAGAAGGCACGCGCCTGGGCTTGAGCCTCTAGGAATGTGCGATTTCGCGCCGAAATCAGCCCGTGGATTCCGCCGGGGCAAAAGTCTATGATTCTGCGAGGCCGATTAGACCTGATTCCAAGCCATCAACAACGGGGATCGACGCCATGACCAGCCGTGCCATGACCCATTGGATCGTTCGCGCGGGCGCCTTGGGCGCGCTGCTGATGCTGTTCGGATGCTCCTCCGGCAAGCCTTATTCGCTGGTCGCGCAGCTGCCGGCCAACGATCACCTGGTGGTGGGGTCCATCGAGGTCAACGACGGCCAATGTGCCGTGCATTTCGCCTCGCTGGATTGGGCGGACTTCTACAAACCG
>DATBAJ010000036.1:0-5932 GCA_036271575.1 Gammaproteobacteria bacterium | reverse complement strand
CTTGTCGCTCCTGGCGGCGCGCGCGATGTCAGTGCCCATCTCGATGTCCAGGATCACGTGCTGGCGCAGCCGCCGCTCCCAGTCGTAGATACCGACCAGAGTCTCGACTTTCAGTTCGCGGATGAAGACGATGTCCATGCGACGCTGCGCTCCAGTTCAGGATCTGAAAATTCCATCCCTGGAATTTTCATACTCGGCGAGTCCGGTACAGGCCCGGACTCGCCTCCGCCGAATCAAGCGCAAAACCGCTTGATTCGCGTGCGGCGCATCCCTGCGCCGCAGTGAATCTATCAGGCTTCTCCGGGCACCGTGAGAGAGTCCAGGGGCCAGCGCGCGGTGACAGGGTTCGTCACGGGCTTGCCGGCTGCGAGCCTGAGGCAACCGGCGTAGGCGATCATGGCGCCATTGTCGGTGCAGAATTCGGGGCGCGGATAGAACACCTCGCCGCTCAATGACGTGACCATCGCCTTCAGCCGCGCGCGCAGGCGCTGGTTAGCACCCACGCCGCCGGCGACCACCAGGCGCCTTTGACCGGTCTGCTTCAGGGCCCGCTCGCACTTGATGCTCAAGGTATCCACCATCGCGTCTTCGAAAGCGCGGGCCACGTCGGCACGGGTCTGCTCATCGGGATCGGGCAGGGATTTGAGCAATACCAGGACCGCCGTCTTCAAGCCGCTGAAACTGAAGTCGAGACCTGGACGGTCGGTCATGGGGCGGGGCAGATCGTACTTGGCCGGCCTGCCCTGTTCCGCGAGCTTGGCGAGCGCCGGACCGCCGGGATAAGGCAGCTTGAGGAGCTTGGCCACTTTGTCGAAGGCTTCACCCGCCGCATCGTCGATGGACTCGCCCAGGATCCGGTATTGGCCGACCCCCTCCACCTCCACCAGCAGGCTGTGACCGCCCGAGACCAGCAGGGCGATGAAGGGGAATCCGGGTTTGGGGTCTTCCAGCATGGGGGCCAGGAGATGCCCTTCCATATGGTGGATGCCCAAGGCCGGCAGCCCCCAGGCGAAGGCCAGGGAACGGCCCAGGCAGGCTCCCACCAGCAGGGCGCCCACCAGACCCGGACCGGCGGTATAGACCACCCCATCCAGGGCCTCGCGGCCGCCGGCCTCGGCCACCACCTTCTGCACCATGGGCAGGAGCTTCTGCACATGGTCCCGGGAGGCCAGTTCCGGCACCACCCCGCCGTATTCCCGGTGCAGCTTGATCTGGCTATAGAGTGCATGCGCCAGCAGGCCCCGCTGGCTGTCATAGACGGCCACGCCGGTCTCGTCACACGACGTTTCTATGCCAAGGACGCGCATGGGGGCTCTAAAAGGCTCGGACTTTGCAATTCTACACGCGGGACAGTACAATTCCGCCCCTTTGCCGGGGCCCTAAGCCCCTGAAAACCCTATAAGTTAAGGACCTGCGAATGCCCAGCGTACGTGTCAAAGAGAACGAGCATTTCGACGCCGCCCTGCGCCGCTTCAAGCGCGCCTGTGAGAAGGCCGGCGTGATGACCGAGCTGCGACGCCGCGAGTTCTACGAGAAGCCCACCCAGGAGCGCAAGCGCAAGCAGGCGGCCGCGGTGAAGCGCCACATGAAGAAGCTGTCGCGCGAGTCTGCACGCCGCACGCGCCTCTACTGATCCGCTTCCAAGTTTTCGATTCGAGACGCGGCGCTTCCGGAAGAAAGCGCCGTTTCTTTTTATAAGCCCGAGGTATCGCCATGTCATTGAAAGACAAGATCACCCAGGACATGAAGGACGCCATGAAGGCCGGCGAGAAGGATCGCCTGGGCGTGATCCGCCTCATCCTCTCGGCGCTGAAGCAGCGCGAAGTGGACGAGCGCATCGTGCTGGACGACAGCCAGATCCTCTCGGTGCTGGACAAGATGCTGAAGCAGCGCCGCGAGTCGGTGGCGCAGTTCACCCAGGGCAACCGCAAGGACCTGGCGGACAAGGAAGAGGCCGAGATCAAGGTGATCCAGGGCTACATGCCGGCACAGCTCTCGGACGCAGAGCTGGAAAAGATGGTGGCCGACGCCGTGGCCGAGTCCGGCGCGGCTTCGGTGAAAGACATGGTCAAGGTCATGGGCATCCTCAAGCCCAAGGTGGCGGGTAAAGCTGACATGTCCGCGGTCTCCGCCAAGATTAAATCCAAGTTAGGCGGCTGATCCCCAGACCGTCGACTATCCTTCCTAGACGCTCGGCCAGAATGAGCTAGTTGGCCGAGGACGAGGCGCGGTGTTTTTCCGAGAGGGAGTTACCAGACAGGTAATGACCGATTCGGAAAAATGCCGCAACGAAGTCATCGGGCAAAAGGGCCATTCTGGTGCCGCGCATCCCGCAACAATTCATCGAAGAGCTGCTGAGCCGGGCCGACATCGTCGAGCTCATCGACAAGCGCGTGCCCTTGAAGAAGCAGGGCCGCGAGTTCGCCGCCTGCTGCCCGTTCCATAACGAGAAGAGCCCGTCGTTCTACGTGAGCCCGGTGAAGCAGTTCTATCACTGCTTCGGTTGCGGGGCCCACGGCACTGCCCTGTCCTTCCTCATCGAATACGACCACATGGAATTCCGGGAAGCGGTGCAGGAACTGGCTTCCCTCACCGGCATGCAAGTGCCGGCGGAACAGGGAGAAAGCCAGGTGCAGGGCGTATCCAAGGCGCCGCTCTATGAAGTGCTGGACAAAGCGGCGAGCTTCTACAAGGAGCGGCTCAAGGATTCCCAGGTGGCCATCGACTACCTGAAGGGCCGCGGGCTCACCGGCGAGATCGCGCGGGACTTCGGCATGGGTTTCGCGCCCGCCGGCTGGGACAACCTGCTGAAGGCCGTGGGCGACAGCGACGAGGCTCGCAAGCATCTGCTCGAGACCGGCATGCTCATCGAGAAAGCCGGCGAGCACCCCTTCCACGACCGCTTCCGCGACCGGATCATGTTCCCCATCCGCGACCGGGCCGGCCGCATCATCGGCTTCGGCGGCCGGGTGATCGTGAAGGAAGAGCCCAAGTACCTGAACTCGCCCGAGACGCCACTGTTCCATAAGGGCCGCGAGCTCTACGGCCTCTACGAGGTCTGCCAGGCCCTGCGCAACATCCCGCGCCTCCTAGTGGTGGAAGGCTACATGGACGTGGTGGCGCTCGCCCAGTACGGCTTGCGTTATGCGGTGGCGACCTTGGGCACCTCCACCACCGATGAACATCTGAAGAAACTGTTCCGGGTGACACCGGAAGTGGTGTTCTGCTTCGACGGTGATCGAGCCGGCCGCGCCGCCGCCTGGCGCGCCCTGGAGAACGCGTTGCCGGAAGCCCAGGACGGCCGCACCATCCGCTTCCTGTTCCTGCCGGACGGCGAGGATCCGGACTCCCTGGTGCGCAGGGAAGGCCAGGAGGAGTTCGAACGGCGTATCGCCCGCGAGGCCATCCCTCTCTCGGACTATCTGATCGGTCACCTCACGGAACAGACCGACATGAAGACGGACGAGGGCCGTGCCCGCCTCGCCAACCTGGCGGCACCCCATTTCAATCGCCTGCCTCCCGGGAGCCTCTTGCGTGAGCTGTTGCGGAGCCGGCTGGCCAGCCTGGCCAATACGGAACCGGGAAAGTTGACTATGCTTAACCAGGAACCGGCTGCACGGCGCGACACCAGCCCGCCCGTCCGTAAAGGCCAGCCTGCCATGCTTTCCCCGGTGGAGAAGGCTTTGGCCCTCGTGCTCCATCAGCCAGCCCTGGCCATGCTCGCCGGGACCCCCCAGGACCTGGGGGGCGACCGGGATCTGGATCTGTTGCGAGAGTTACTGGTTTTCGTCCAGTCCGGACCCCATATGAATGAGGCGGTGATCCTGGAGCACTGGCGGGAATCCCCCGATAGCTGGGCCAAGCTCAATAAGGTCGCCCAAGCGGACATGCCCCTGGAGGAAGGCCTGGACAAGCAGTTCCTGGCCTACCTGGCCCAATTCCGGGGAGCAGGCCGTAGGAACCGCCTGGAGGAGCTCATCGCGGAATCCCGCAAACGGGACCTGAACGACGTCGAAAAGGCTGAAATGACTCAGTTATTCACGGAAACGGCCCGGAAACCGCGTGCGGATAGTGCCAAAAGCGATTGATTTACCTGGAAAAAACTCAAGCTTCTGATAAACTTGAACGTTTCACTCCGGCCCTGGCCTTTGCATAAGGCGGGGGCCTTCCAAGCCCCAAGAGACACCATGAACCAGAAGACCGACGACCGCCAGTCGCAGCTCAAGATCCTCATTGCCAAGGGCAAGGAGCAGGGCTATCTCACCTATGCCGAGGTGAACGACCACCTGCCCAACGAGATCGTCGATCCGGAGCAGATCGAAGAGATCATCGCGATGATCAACGACATGGGCATCCCGGTCCACGAGGAAGCCCCGGACGCCGAGCAACTGCTGCTGGCCGAGAACACGGTCAACCCGAACGAAGACGACGAAGAAGCCGCCGAAGAGGCCGCCGCGGCCCTGGCGCTGGACGCCGAGTTCGGTCGCACCACCGACCCCGTGCGCATGTACATGCGCGAGATGGGCACGGTGGAACTCTTGACCCGCGAGGGCGAGATCCGCATCGCCAAGCGCATCGAGGAAGGCCTGAACCAGGTGCTGGGCTCCGTATCCACCTATCCGCCCACCGCCGCCCTGCTGCTGCATGAGTACGCGGGCATCGCCGAGGGCCGCACCAAGCTCACCGATCTGATCGCCGGTTTCATCGATCCCAACGCCGACATCGCCGTGGCGGCCCCGCCGAGCCCGGAAGTGACCGTGGACGGCGAAGCCGTGGCCCTGGCGGAAGCCGAGGAAGAAGGCGAGCTGGAAGTGCCGGCCGCCAAGGGTGCCAAAGGCGCCAAGGGCGGCAAGCCCGGTGCCGAGGAAGAGGAAGCCGCCGATGGTGAGGAAGAGAACCCCATCGACACCGGCCCGGATCCGGAAGAGGCCGCGCGTCGCTTCAACGACCTGCGCAAGGCGCACGACAAGGCCGTGAAGTCCCTGGTCAAGAACGGCTCCGAGCACAAGACCACCCAGCGCCTGCGCAAGCAGTTGGCCGAGACGCTGATGCGCCTCAAGC
The DNA here is from genome assembly GCA_036271575.1 of Gammaproteobacteria bacterium. Classification (GTDB taxonomy): domain Bacteria; phylum Pseudomonadota; class Gammaproteobacteria; order Natronospirales; family REEB76; genus DASUBN01. The sequence continues at coordinate 871 of DATBAJ010000036.1, read as the reverse complement.
TCACGCCGAAGATGACCGACGCCCTCACCGGCAACCTGCGCGGCCTGGTGGAAGGCATCCGCGCCCAGGAACGCCAGATCATGATGCTGTGCGTGCAGAAGGCCGGCATGCCGCGCAAGGACTTCATCAAGAGCTTCCCGGACAACGAGACCAACACCCGCTGGCTGGACCGGCAGATCAAATCCAAGCGCAAGTGGTCCTCCGCGCTCGGCAAGCAGCGCGACGACGTGGTACGCCTGCAGAACCGCCTGCGCGCCACCGAACAGGAAGCGCACCTCACCATCGGTGAGCTGAAGGAGATCAACCGCCAGATGTCCATCGGCGAGGCCAAGGCCCGCCGCGCCAAGAAGGAGATGGTGGAGGCCAACCTGCGTCTCGTCATCTCCATCGCCAAGAAGTACACCAACCGCGGCCTGCAGTTCCTCGACCTGATCCAGGAAGGCAATATCGGCCTGATGAAGGCGGTGGACAAGTTCGAATACCGCCGCGGCTACAAGTTCTCGACCTATGCGACGTGGTGGATCCGCCAGGCCATCACCCGCTCGATCGCCGACCAGGCGCGCACCATCCGTATCCCGGTGCACATGATCGAAACGATCAACAAGCTCAACCGCATCAGCCGCCAGATGTTGCAGGAGATGGGCCGCGAACCCACGCCGGACGAACTGGCCGAAAAGATGGAGATGCCGGAAGACAAGATCCGCAAGGTGCTGAAGATCGCGAAGGAACCGATCTCGATGGAAACCCCGATCGGCGACGACGAAGACTCCCATCTGGGCGACTTCATCGAGGACGGAAACGCCAGCTCGCCCATCGACTCGGCGACGGAAACCGGCCTGATGGAAACCGTACGCGACGTGCTCGCCGGGCT
>DATBAJ010000035.1:0-112895 GCA_036271575.1 Gammaproteobacteria bacterium | reverse complement strand
CCGTCAACATCATCACCAGCAGAATCAGCACCGTCTTGTGTACACGCGGCTGCACCCAGGCCAGCAGCACGATCAGCAGCGCGGTATAGGCGAACATGCCGCAGGCGAGCAACGTCCGCGAATTCTGGTAGCGAATATTGCTGATGGAATATGGAAGATACGACGCGAGGGCCAGCAACAGCAGCCCTATCAGTACCACTCCCAGATACCGCCAGCCGTATAGCGGCCCCGGCGGCCGGGATTGGTCGCTCCCGGCCGCCGCGGCTACTGCGGGGAATGCCAATACAGCCGCCAGCAATGCCATCAGATAGTAGCCGGGCTGCAGGTCTTCGAGCGCTATGGATACCGAGCGGAACAGGCTTTTCAGTGCCCAAGTGTATCCCGACAACGCCGCGGCAAGGCGCACATCCGCCACCTTGGCGTTGTGGCCGGCCCCCAAATGCAGCATGTATGCATACATGCAGCCTGCGGCCACCAACACCAGACCGATCTTGGGCAGTAACGACACCGATGGCCGCGCGCCGCTGAAGCGGCGCAGCAGCCAGGCGCCGAAAGGTACGCCCAGGATCAGCGGCACGAATGCCGGATAGGTACATACCGAGACCAATTGCAGGGCGAGGGTCGCGAACAGATAGCGCCGCCGCCCTTGATCCAGATACAGGATGGCGCACAGAGCGCTGCCTAAGGCCGTGGCGAGGCTGAACTGCAGCCCCATGGCCCCCACCCAGAAATAACTGCGGTCTGCGTTGTGGAACAGTCCGATCAGCCCGGCGGCCAGGGCTATCAGACAGCGGCCAGGCAAGAGGCGCTTCACGATCTCGTAGAAGAGCGTGGCGTGCAGCAGCACCATCGTGAGGATGACGAGCTGGATGCCGACGAAATTCCGCGGCGAGATCAACCTGCCTAAACGGATAGGCAGGTTGCCGAAGACGCGGGTGGGATCGCCCCGCAGGAAACCGCTGCTCAGGTTGATCCAACCATCGTTAACCGGGCCGATATTGAAACCCTGGGGCAGCCAAATCGCCAAGGCCACCAGCAGGAACAGCACGTAGGGATGAGACAGGGCGTGCAGCAGTTGCCGTGACGCACGGGAGGTTCGTGTGTCCATCATCGATGGTGTCTGCACAGACCCTCCCGATATTCGGAAGTCATGCTCCGGAAGAGCACGACTTCAGGCTCTTTCAGTGTCTCGCAGGCCCGGCCGGCAGGGCGAACTCGCCGGCGAATAGTGACTCCACATCCACCATATCGAAACTATAACGCCGGCCGCAGAACTCGCAATCCACCTCCACCCGGCCCTGTTCCTTCAGGATGGATTGCACCTCGTCATGGCCGAGGCCGCGCAGCGTATCCTCGATGCGCCCGCGGGAGCACTGGCAACGGAACGCCACCGGCGTGCCCTCGAACAGGCGCACGTCGTCCTCGTTGTAGAGGCGATGCAGGATCTCCTGGGCCGAGAGACCGGCGAGTTCCGCCTGCTTCAAGGTGTCCGAGAGTACCGTCACGTGTTGCCAGGCATCCGCCTCACCCTGTTTGTCCGGCAACATCTGCAGCAGCATGCCGGAGGCACTGGCATCGCCCGCCGTGAGCCACAGGCGCGTAGCGAGCTGTTCCGAACGTGCAAAGTAACTCTCCAGCGAACTGGACAGGGTCTCGCCCTCCAGAGGCACGATGCTCTGGTAACGCTCGGTCTTGTTCCTCTGCTCGATGGTCATCACCAGGCGGCCGTCGCCCACCAGGCTCCGGAACCCCAGCCCCCCGAGCTCACCGGTCCAGCGCGCGAGGCCGCGCAGGTTGAGGCCGCTGGTGCACTGCACCACCAGGAGGTGCACGGGACCCGTCCCCTGGACCTGCAGGGTGATGCTGCCATCGAACTTGAGGGTCGCAGACAGGAGCACGGCCGCCGCCATGGCTTCGCCCAGGAGCGCACGCACCGGCGCCGGGTAGTCCTGGCGTTCCAGCGCGGCGCGCCAGCTGGCGTCGAGATGCACGTGACGGCCCTGCACCGGCAGGCGCTCGAAGATGAACCGTCTCAAGGTATCGTGTTCGCTCATGTCCATCCGTAGTCTCGGGAGTTTTCAACATCCCGATGTATGGGCGGAGGCGGCCCGCTTCAAGGGCCGCCGTAGTCCTCAGTTTTTCAGTTTCTTTTGCAGCAGGTCGTTGAGCTGGGCCGGGTTGGCCCTGCCTTTGGTGGTCTTCATGACCTGGCCGACGAAGAAAGCGAAAAGCTTGTCCTTGCCCGCACGGAAGTCCGCGAGCTGCGCCGGGTTCGCAGCCATCACTTCGTCGATGGCCTTCTCCAGCGCGCCGCTGTCGGTGATCTGCTTCAGGCCTTTCTTCCCGATGATGCTGTCTGCATCGCCCTCGCCGGCCCACATGGCTTCGAATACTTCCTTGGCGATCTTGCCGGAGATGGTGTTGTCGTGGATGCGCTTCAGCATGCCCGCGAGCAGGGTGGCGCTCACCGGGCTCGCCGCGATCTCCTTGCCATCCTTGTTGAGAGCCGCGGAGAACTCGCCCATGACCCAGTTGGCGGCCAACTTGCCATCGCCGCTCTCCTTCACCACCGCCTCGTAGAAATCGGCGAGATCGCGGCCCGCCGTGAGCAGGCCCGCGTCGTAGGCCGAGAGGCCGTAGCTCGCCATGAAGCGCTGCTTCTTGGCATCCGGAAGCTCCGGCAGGCTCTTGCGTACTTCTTCGATCAGTTCCGGCGCGATGTCCAGGGGCAGCAGGTCCGGGTCCGGGAAATACCGGTAGTCATTGGCTTCTTCCTTGGCACGCATGGAGCGGGTCTCGTCCTTGTCCGAGTCGTAGAGACGCGTCTCCTGCACCACCTTGCCGCCGCCCTCGATCAGCTCGATCTGGCGCTGCACCTCGAAGTTGATGGCTTTCTCCACGAAGCGGAAAGAGTTGATGTTCTTGAGTTCGGCACGGGTACCAAACTTCGTCTCGCCCTTCTTGCGCACCGAGACGTTGGCATCGCAGCGGAACGAGCCTTCCTGCATGTTGCCGTCGCAGATGCCGAGGTAAGTGACAAGGCTGTGCAGCTTCTTGAGGTAGCTCACGGCTTCCTTGGCCGAACGCATGTCAGGCTCTGAGACGATCTCCAGCAGTGGCGTGCCTGCGCGGTTCAGGTCCACCGCGGTCTGCTTGCCGAAACCTTCGTGCAGCGACTTGCCGGCGTCTTCTTCCAGGTGCGCGCGGGTGATACCGATGCGTTTCACCGTGCCGTCGTCCAACTCGATGTCCAGGTGGCCCTTGGCCACCACCGGCAGCTCGTACTGGCTGATCTGGTAGCCCTTCGGCAGGTCCGGATAGAAGTAGTTCTTGCGCGCGAACACCGAGCGCGGCGCGATGCCGGCTGACACCGCCAAGCCGAGCTTCACGGCCATACGCGCCGCCTCCTTGTTCATGACCGGCAGCACGCCCGGATAAGCCAGGTCCACGAGGCAGGCCTGGCTGTTGGGCAACGCGCCGAACTCCGTGGATGCGCCTGAGAAGAGCTTGCTCTTGGTGAGCAGTTGGGTGTGGACCTCAAGTCCGATGACAGTCTCCCATTCCATGCTCATGACTCGTAGCCCTTGGGCAGTCTCGTGTGCCAGTCGGTCTGCCGCTGATACTGGTGCGCAGCCGCGAGCATGCGCGACTCATCGAAGTAGTTGCCGATGAGCTGCAGGCCGATGGGCAGGCCATCGACGAAACCCGCGGGGATGGACATGCCGGGAAGACCTGCCAGGTTCACGCCGTTGGCATAGATGTCATTCAGGTACATGGTCACCGGGTCATCGGTCTTCTCGCCCAACTTGAAAGCGGGGGTCGGAGTCGTCGGGCCCAGGATCAGGTCCACGGATTTGAATGCCTCGATGAAATCCTGGCGGATCAGGGTGCGGGTCTTCTGCGCCTTGATGTAATAAGCGTCGTAATAACCCGCCGACAGCACGTAGGTACCGGTCATGATGCGGCGCTTCACCTCGGCGCCGAAGCCCTCGCCGCGACTGCGCATATAGAGGTCGGTCAAGTCCACCGGATCCTTGCAGCGGTAGCCATAGCGCACGCCGTCGAAGCGCGCCAGGTTGGATGAACACTCCGCGGGCGCCACCACGTAATAGGTGGGTACCGAGAGCATGAAGTTGGGCAGACTCACATCCTTGACCACGGCGCCGAGCTTCTCGTAGACCTTGATGGCGTCACGGGTAGCCTCCGCCACGTTCGGATCGAGACCCTTGTCGAAGAACTCCTTCGGCACTCCGATGCGCAGACCCTGCATGGACTGGCCCAGTTCCGCCGCATAGTCCGGCACCGGCCGGTCCACGCTGGTGGAGTCACGCTCGTCGAAACCGGCCATGATGCTCATGATCATGGCGGCGTCTTCCGCCGTGTAAGTGATGATGCCGGCCTGGTCCAGGCTCGAGGCGAAAGCCACGATGCCGTAACGCGAGACACGGCCGTAGGTGGGTTTGATGCCGGTGACACCGGTGAGCGCCGCCGGCTGGCGGATAGAGCCGCCGGTATCGGTGGCCGTGGCCGCAGGCGTCAAGCGCGCCGCCACCGCCGCGGCGGACCCGCCGGAGGAGCCACCCGGTACCCGCGTCTCATCCCAGGGATTCTTCACTGGGCCATAGAAGCTTGTCTCGTTCGACGAGCCCATGGCGAATTCGTCCATATTGGCCTTACCCAAGAGCACCATGCCGGCACGCTTCATGCGCTCCACCACGGTGGCGTCGTAGGGCGCCACGAAGTTGTCCAGCATCTTCGAGCCACAGCTGGTCTTGATCCCAGCGGTGCAGAAGATGTCCTTATGCACCATGGGCACGCCGGTCAGCGGACCGCCGCGCCCGGCGGCGATCACGAGATCGGCGGCACGGGCTTCCTTGAGCGCCTGATCCTTGAGCACCGTGATGAAGGCGTTGAGCCTGGGGTTGAAGCGCTCGATGCGCTCCAGGAAGGCGCGCGTCAGTTCCTCGCTGGAGACCTTGCGGGCCTTCAGGTCGCGCGCCATCTCGGCGAGTGATTTGGTATGCAACATGTTCGGATCCCTAAGGCCGCACGCTCGTGGGCGCGGCCCGATATCTGCTTATTCCATGACCTTCGGTACCAGGTACAGCCCAGCCTCGGCTTGAGGGGCATTGGCCTGGTAGCGGTCCCGGTCTACCTGTTCCGTGACCTGGTCTTCACGCAGGCGGGGCGGCACTCCGACCAGGGGGTGCGCCATGGCTTGCACCGAGGCGGTATCGGCTTGCTCCAGCTGGGCCACGAACTCCAGGATGCTGGAGAGGTTTTTTGCATAAGCCGGGATGTCCTGCTCGGCTATGGCCAGCCGTGCGAGACGGGCGATGGATTTCACGTCGTCCGGGGTCAGGGACATGGGCATGCTCCGGGGAAAAACCTGCGCAAATCCAGTGGATTATCGCACAAAGCTGCTTGCCGTCGGAGCCCCCCATTGTTAAAGTAACGCGCTGTCCTGATCCTCGGTATCCCCAAGAAAACCATGTTCAAGAGCCTGCGCGGATTCTTCTCCACTGACCTGTCCATCGACCTAGGCACGGCCAACACGCTCATCTACATGCGTGGCAAGGGCATCATCCTGAGCGAGCCCTCGGTGGTGGCGCTGCGTGAAGAGGCCGGGCGCGGCAACAAGGTGATCGAGGCGTACGGCCAGGACGCGAAGCGCATGCTGGGTCGCACGCCCGGCAACATCGTCGCCATCCGCCCTATGAAGGACGGCGTGATCGCCGACTTCACCATCACCGAGCAGATGCTGAAGCACTTCATAAAGAAGGCGCACGGCAACCGTTATTTCCGTCCCACGCCGCGGGTGCTGGTGTGCGTGCCCTACGGCGCGACGCAGGTGGAGCGCCGCGCGATCCGCGAGTCCGCCGCCGGTGCCGGCGCCCGCAAGGTATACCTCATCGAGGAACCCATGGCCGCCGCCATCGGCGCCGGGCTGCCGGTGCACGAGGCCAAGGGCTCCATGGTATTGGACATCGGTGGCGGCACCTCCGAGGTCGCAGTGATCTCCCTGAACGGCATCGTCTACGCCGCGTCCGCCCGCATCGGCGGCGACCGCTTCGACGAGGCCATCATCAACTACATCCGCCGCAACTACGGCATCCTGATCGGCGAAGCCACCGCCGAACGGGTCAAGCATGAGATCGGTTGCGCCTATCCCGGCAAGGAGCTGCTGGAGATGGACGTGAAGGGCCGCAACCTCTCGGAAGGCGTGCCGCGCAGCTTCACCCTGAACAGCAATGAGGTGCTGGAAGCGCTGCAGGAGCCCCTGGCAGGCATCGTCGGCGCGGTGAAGCACGCCCTGGAACAGACCCCGCCGGAATTGGGTTCCGATGTGGCCACCAACGGCATCGTCCTGACCGGCGGCGGCGCCCTGTTGCGCGACATAGATCGCCTGTTGCGCGAAGAAACGGGTCTGCCGGTGCTGATCGCCGACGACCCGCTGACCTGCGTAGCCCGAGGCGGCGGCAAGGTGCTGGAGCTCATCGACGAATACGGCGCCGAGACCTTCGCCGTCGAATAAAGCCCCTCGCGGGCCCGCCGCCTGTTGCGGGCCGGCCCCCAGAGCCGCAAACTAACGCATCCTTATATGCGGCGGTCTGAGGCCCTCGTGAACCTCCCTCCCCCGAAAGACTGCCCGCCGCCCGAGGCGCCCTAAGTGGCTGTCTTCCGCCGCCAACGCTCGCCGCAACTCTTCTCCAGCCGCCCGGCCGGTGCGCTGCGCACGCTGTTCATGATTGCCACCAGCATCATGCTCATGGTCTACGACCACCAAACCGGGAGTCTCAAGCAGATCCACGCCGCGCTGGCCACGGTAGTGTGGCCGGTACAGGTGATCGTGGACGCGCCGCATTCGCTGTTGACCTGGGCCGGGGAGAAGCTCGCCACTCATCGGGCGCTGCTGACGGAGAACGAACAGTTGAAAAGCCAGCTGCTGCAGGAGCAAGCCACGCTGCAGCAGTTCGCGGCCTTGCAGCAGGAGAACCAGCGCTTGCGTGACCTGATGCAGGCCGCCGCCCAGGTGACCGGCCGCGTCAGCGCCGCCACCATCCTCTCCGCAGCCCTCGACCCGTTCCGGCACCTAGTGGTGATAGACAAGGGCACCCATGACGGCGTGTACCAGGGCCAGACGGTGCTGGATGCCTATGGCATCGTGGGCCAAGTGACCCGCGCCGACCCGCTCGCCTCCGAGGTGACTCTCATCAGCGATCCGGGGCAGGCCATCCAGGTGGAAGTGAATCGCACCGGCCTGCGCACCCTCGCGGTGGGCAATGCCGAACTCTCGCAACTGACACTGCCCTATGTCACCAACAGCGCGGACATCAAGGAAGGCGATCTGGTCGTGACCTCTGGGTTGGGTGGCCATTATCCCGCCGGATATCCGGTGGGCATCATCACCCGCTTCGACCGTGATCCCGCCGAACCCTTTGCCCATGTCTCAGCACGTACAGCAGCGGACCTGAGCAGCGGCCGCGAAGTGCTGCTGTTCTGGCCCTCGCAACCGCCGCCCCAGACCGAACTCGCGCCCAAGCCCGCGCCGGTGATCAAGGTCGTGCCGAAATCCGGGAAGAAGCGGCCATGAGAGAGCTGTCCGCACCCCGCGGCGTCTGGGTGATCGCCGCCACCTATCTCGCGGCTTTGATCCTGACGGTCTGGCCGCTGCCGCAATGGGCGGAGGTGTTCCGGCCGGCCTGGGTGCCGCTGGTCACCATCTATTGGTGTCTGTGGTTGCCGGAGCGGGTGGGCGTGATCATCGCCTTCTTCGCTGGCCTGCTGGTGGATGCATTGAGTGGTACCTTGCTCGGCGAGCACGCCCTGGCCCTGGTGCTGGTGGCCTGGGCGGCCTTGTGGATGCACCTGCAGGTGCGGGTATTTCCCTGGTGGCAGCAGTGCGTGGTGGTACTCGGCATCCTGGCCTTGCATGCCCTGGTGCTGTTCTGGGTGGATGGCATGCTGGGCTACACGGTCGGCGCCGCCATGCGCTGGATGCCGACCCTGGTGAGCGCAGCACTGTGGCCGTGGATACTGCAGGTCCTGTCGCGCAGCCAGCAACGCTACCACGTCGGATGAAGACGACCATCACGAAACAGCGCGTCCCTGCATTTTTCCTGCGCGCGGTCACCGAGAACTGACCAGACATGCCCCGCATCCGCATACGCAACGAGTGGCTGGAGCAATACCTGTTCCGCACGCGCGCCCTGGTGGTGGGTGTGATCGCGCTGCTGCTGTTCCTGGTCGTGGCAGGACGTCTCGTATACCTGCAGGTCATCAACTACAGCCATTTCGCCACCCTGGCGGAAGGTAACCGCCTGCGCGCGGAGCCGGTGCAGGCGCCGCGCGGACTGATCTTCGATCGCAACGGCGTGCCGCTCGCAGAGAACAAACCCAGCTACGAACTGGACGTGGTGCCGGAGCAGGCACCGGACTTGCCCGCGACGCTGGAAGCACTCGGCAAGGTGGTACAGATCCGCCCCGGCGATCTGAAACGCTTCAACGAACTCCTGAAGAACAAGCATCCGTTCCAGCCGCTGCCGCTGCGCACCGGACTCTCGGACGATGAGATCGCGCGCTTCGCGGCGGAACGCCAGGATTTCCCCGGTGTGGACATCAGTGCCACGCTGGAACGTTTCTATCCGCAGGGCGAGCTCACCGCCGCGGTGGTGGGCTATACGGGCCTCGTCAGTCCGGAGGAATTGCAGCAGCTCGATCCCAACCAGTACATCAGCACCTCCAAGATCGGCAAGACGGGCGTGGAAGCGGCCTACGAGAAACTGCTGCACGGCTCGGTGGGTGTGCGCCAGATGGAGACCACCGCCGAAGGCCGGCCCGTGCGCCCGGTGGGTTACACCCCGCCGGTGCCAGGCAGCGACCTGTATCTTTCCATAGACATCAAGCTGCAGCAGGCCGCGGTGAAGGCCCTGGGCGATAACTACGGCGCGGTAGTGGCCATCGACCCCAACAACGGCGAGGTGCTGGCGCTGGTCAGCAAGCCGAGCTTCGACCCCAACCTGTTCGTGGGCGGCATCGAAGCGGATGAGTACGAGGCACTGGAGAGCGATCCTTCGCAGCCGCTGTTCAACCGTGCGCTGCGCGGCCAGTATCCGCCGGGTTCCACGGTGAAGCCCTTCCTCGGGTTAGCGGCGCTCAACTATGGCGTGGTGACGCCCTTCACCAGCCTGATCTGCCCCGGCTACTTCTACCTGCCCGGCAACCCGAATCCCTACCGCGACTGGCGCAAGGGCGGCCATGGCGAGACCAACCTCACCAAGGCCATCGCCCAGTCCTGCGACGTGTACTTCTACACCGTGTCGCTCAAGCTCGGCATCGACCGGGTGCACGACTATCTCACCCAGTTCAGTCTGGGCGAACCGCCGGACGTGGATCTGGTCGGCGCACTCCCCGGCGTCATCCCCTCGCCGGAATGGAAGCGCAAGACCATGCGCAAACCCTGGTACCTGGGCGAGACCGTCATCACCGGCATCGGCCAAGGCTACATGCTGGTGACACCGCTACAGCTCGCCTCCGCCACCGCCACGCTCGCCTTGCACGGTCAGCATTTCGCACCGCATGTGCTGCACTCGGAGGGCGACCCGCTCTCCGGCGTGATCAGCGACACCGCGGCACAGTCGCTACCCACCGTGCAGAACAGCTATCCCAACGCCTGGGACATCGTCATCAACGCCATGACCAAGGTGACGCAGCCGGGAGGCACCGCCGCCCTAGCCTTCGCCAACGCCGGCACGAAGTACGCCATCGCCGCCAAGACCGGCACCGCCCAGGTGCATGCCAAGCGCCTCGGCGTGATGGGCGAGGAGGATGAATCCGAACTGCCCAAGGAGTTCCGCGACCACGCCTGGTTCATCGCCTTCGCCCCCGCCGCAGCTCCGCGCATCGCCATCGCGGTACTGGTGGAACACGGCGGCGGTGGCGGCGCGGTGGCGGCTCCGGTGGCACGCCAGGTGATGGCCGCGTATCTTCTGAACCAGGGCACGGAGGCGCCCGCCCAGCCATGAACCGACCACTGTCGTCGTCATCCGGTTACCGGTCGTCCGGCGAACTCAGTTTCGGCGAACGGATGCTGCGCCGGCTGAACCTGGACGGGCCGTTGCTGGTCGCCATCTTCATCCTTTGCGGCATGGGCCTCGTGATCCTTTATGGCGCCGCCGGCGAAGACATCGGCGTGGTCTACCGGCAGGCGGTGCGCCTCGCGGTCTCTTTCGGCGTGCTACTGATAGTGGCGCAGATCTCGCCGCAGTTCCTGCGGCTATGGACACCCTGGCTGTTCTGCGCCGGCCTGATATTGCTGATGCTGACCCTGCATTCCGGCCACATCGGCCGCGGTGCGCAACGCTGGCTCAGCCTCGGCGTGGTCCGCTTCCAGCCCTCGGAGATGATGAAGATCACGGTACCCATGATGGTGGGCTGGTACCTGCACGACAAACCGCTGCCCCCGGACTGGCGTCAGTTACCGGTGTTGGGGCTGATCGTGGTGATCCCCGTGATGCTGGTCGCCGTGCAGCCGGACCTCGGCACCGCCATGCTCATCATGAGCGCCGGCGCCTTCGGCGTCTTCCTGGCGGGACTGCGCTGGCGGGTGATCGTGCTCATGGTGGTGCTGCTGGCGGTGGCGACGCCCATCCTCTGGCATTTCATGCACGCCTACCAGCGGGACCGGGTGCTCACCTTCCTGAACCCGCAGCGCGATCCCTTGGGCGCCGGCTATCACATCATCCAGTCGGAGATCGCCATCGGTTCCGGCGGGGTATTCGGCAAGGGCTGGCTGCACGGCACCCAGTCGCAGTTGGACTTCTTGCCTGAGAGTTCCACGGACTTCATCTTCGCGGTGCTGGGCGAGGAGTTCGGCTTCATGGGCGCGCTGGCCCTGATCGGCCTGTACGCCTTCATCGTCGGTCGCTCGCTGTTCATCGCCATGCGCGCCCAGGAGACCTTCGCCCGGCTCACCGCCGGCAGCCTGACCATGGCCTTCTTCACCTACGTGTTCATCAACAGCGGCATGGTCTCAGGAATCGTGCCGGTGGTGGGCGTGCCGCTGCCGCTCATCAGCTACGGCGGTACCTCCATGGTGACGCTCATGGCCGGATTCGGTATCCTCATGAGCATCCATTCTCACCGCAAACTGGTGTCGTCCTGATGAAGGGGTTGAGGTATTCGAGCCTGCTTCCGCTGCTGCTGCTCGCGGCCTGCGCCCACCGCCCCACCGTCCCCGCCTCCAACCCTGCTACCGCCCAGCCACCGGGTGCGCCCAGTGGTTATGCCGCGCGTCCCGACGTGCAGCAGTTCATGGACAAGGTCGCGCACCAGGACCACTTCGATCCAGCTTGGCTGCAACGGGCATTCCAGGGCGCGCAGAAGCGCCAATCCATCATAGATGCCATCACCCGTCCCTACGAGGCCAAACCCTGGTACCAATACCAGGGCATCTTCGTCAACGAGGCCCGCATCAACGCTGGCGCAGCGTTCTGGGATCAGCACGCGCAGCTGTTGCAGCAGGCCGAAGCGCGCTACGGCGTCGACCCGGACATCGTGGTGGCCATCATCGGAGTGGAGAGCCTGTACGGGAAGGAACACGGCGGCTATCCGGTCATCGACGCTCTCTCGACCCTGTCCTTCGACTACCCGCCCCGCGCGCCCTTCTTCCAGACCGAACTCGAGCAGTTCCTGGTGATGTGCCGGGAGCAGAGTTTCGACCCGCTTAAGCCCATGGGTTCCTACGCCGGCGCCATGGGCGCGCCGCAGTTCATGCCGGACAGCTTCCGCGCCTACGCGGTGGACTTCGACGGCGACGGCAGACGCGACATCTGGGCGGACTGGCCGGACATCATCGGCAGCGTAGCTAACTATTTCCACCTGCACAGTTGGCAGGACCACGGTCTGACCGTGATCCCGGCGGTGCTGCCCCAGGGGGGCGTGGTGCCCGCCTCCATACCCACCACGGTCGGCGCCTTGCGCCGGATGGGCGTCACTTTGAGCGAAGGCGTGCCGGATGACTCCGAGGCGGTGCTGATCGCATTGCAGCAGCAGGACGGCGTGGACTATTGGGTCGGCCTGCACAACTTCCGGGTAATCACCCAGTACAACAAGAGCCCCCTGTATGCCATGGCGGTGATCCAGCTCGCCAACGCTATCTCGCAGCGGCGTGCCATCCAAGGCCACGATGTCTCGCCCTAACGGGGGCCTCCCAAACAGGATATTTTTTCGAAAGTGCATCCTGCACTTTCGAAAAATCGGCGCGCCCGAGAACGGCTCGTGCGCGCCTCCGCTCCGCGCACCGCACTTCCCTGTGCGCTGGTCCGCGTTGCCGTTATCGCTAGTGCTTATCGCCACAGCCTGCAGTCAATTTCCGCAGAAACCTCAGGACAACAAGCCCTGGGGTCCGCCTGGCTCCGACTTGCCGGCGACGCCGGCACACAAGGGTGACTACGGCCCTGACAAGCCGGTGGATGTCTCCAATGTCCGCGACGCCGTGCCCACGGACGTGACGCCCAGCAAATCCGGAAACCCATCCAGCTACACAGTGCTCGGCCAGACTTACACCCTGGTACCCGCCTGCAAGGGCTACCAGGATCGCGGCATCGCTTCCTGGTATGGCATGCAGTTCAACGGCGGCCGCACCTCGGACGGCGAGACCTACGACATGTATGCCATGACCGCCGCCAACAAGGTGGTGCCCATCCCCTGCTATGTGCGGGTCACCAACCTCAAGAGCGGTAAAAGCGTGATCGTGAAGATCAACGACCGCGGCCCCTTCGTGGCGAACCGGCTCATAGATCTCTCCTACGCTGCCGCCTCCAAGCTCGGCATGCTGGGCTCCGGCACTGCCTTGGTGGAGGTGCAGGCGGTGGGACCCGGCGATCTGCCGCCACCCGCGGACACGGCACCTGCGGCTGCCACGGTCGTGGCCGGCCTGCCGGCCACGACCCTCGCCATACCCGCTGCCCCGTCGCCGCCCGCCAGCGGCAACCCGCAGATATTCCTGCAGGTCGGCGCTTACGCCGGGCGCGCCAACGCCGACAGCGCAGTGACCAGGCTCACGGCCGGAGGCGTGAGCCATGCCTTCGTCGCACCGGCGAGCGACGGCGCACGCACCCTCTATAAGGTGCGCATCGGGCCGCTGGCGGACGTGGACTCGGTGGACAAGCTCACGGCGGCGCTGGCCGAACTGGGCTTCAAAGACGCCCAGATCGTCATCCCCTGACGCGCCTCCCTCCAAAACGGGTAAAATCCGCGCAACGGCACTAGGATGTGCCGGCCTGCTTATGTCATTCCGCCGCTGCGCTCGAGGTGTCAGTTGAGATCCAAGTTCCTGCTCGCCTGTTTCCTGTCCTGCATCACCGTCGCCGCCCACGCGCTCCCCATCCCCGCGCCACCGCAGTTCCCCGCCAAGAGCTACGTGCTGATGGATGCCCACAGCGGCCAGGTGATCGCCGAATACAACGGCGAACAACGCCGTGAACCGGCGAGCCTCACCAAACTCATGACCGCCTACGTGGTGTTCCACGCGCTCAAGGACGGCGTGTTGCATCTCGATGACACGGCGACTGTGAGCGAGCGTGCCTGGAAGATGGGCGGTTCGCGCATGTTCGCCAAGCTCGGCGACCGGATCAAAGTGGATGAGCTGCTGCAAGGCATGGTCGTGCAATCGGGGAACGACGCCACCGTGGCGCTGGCTGAGCGTGTCGGCGGCACCGAGGATGCCTTCGTCCAGATCATGAACCAGTACGCCCAGAAACTGGGCATGGTGAATACCCACTACGTGGATGCCTCCGGCCTCACCAATGACAAGAACCACTACATGTCGGCGCGCGACCTCGGCTTGCTGTCGCGGGCGCTCATCGGTGAGTTCCCGGAATACCTGCATTACTTCTCGCAGAAAATCTTCGTCTGGAACAAGATCAGCCAGGGAAACCGCAACGACCTCCTGTACACCGACACCTCCGTGGACGGCCTGAAGACCGGCGACACCGACGACGCCGGCTACTGCCTGGTGGCCACCGCCCTCCGCGGCGACCTGCGCCTCATCGCCGTGGTCATGGGCACCAAGACCCGTCCCGAACGCGGCCGCTACGCCGAGACCTTGCTCAACTACGGCTCCAACTTCTTCGAGACCCGCAAGCTCTATGCCGCCGGAGCGACAGTCGCCGACGTCAAGGTCTGGAAGGGCGCGGATGAATCTGTCGCCACGGGCCTGACCCAGGACATGTACGTGACCTTGCCCAAGAGCGGCGATGCTTCACTGCAGGCCAATGCCCAGACCAGTGCCGGATTGATCGCGCCCGTCGCAGATCACTCACAGGTGGGCATGCTCAACGTGACCGTGGACGGCCATCTACTCACACAAGCGCCGCTGTACACAATGAAAGCAGTGCCGGAAGGCGGCTTCTTCCATCGCCTCGTGGATAGCGTGCGTCTCTGGTTCAGCAAGAAAAAGAGCTGATATGGCGGCACCGCTGCCTGTCGCGCACCTGAACGGCCGCTTCCTGCCCCTGGGCGAAGCACATCTCTCGCCCCTGGACCGGGGTTTTCTGTTCGGCGACGGGGTCTACGAGGTGATCCCCGCCTATGGCGGACGATTGTTCCATCTGCCCGGGCACCTGAAGCGCCTGCAACACAGCCTGGATGGCATCCGTCTCAAGAATCCCCTCAGCGACACGGACTGGTCTGCGCTGCTCAAGGAACTCGTCACCCAGAACGGCGGCGGTGACCAGGCGGTGTATCTGCAGGTCTCCCGCGGTGCCGACGTGGGTCGCGACCACGGTTTCCCCGCCAAAGCGCCCGCCACCGTCTTCGCCATGAGTTCGCCGCTCGGCCCCCTGCCGCAGGAACTCAAGAGCCAGGGCGCGCGGGTCATCACCCTGCAGGACATCCGCTGGCAGCGCTGCGACATCAAGTGCACGGCGCTGCTCGGCAACGTGTTGCTGCGTCAGCAGGCCATCGATGCCGGTTGCCATGAAGGCCTGCTGCTGCGCAACGGCCACGTCACCGAGGGCACCGCCAGCGGGCTCTTCATCGTCGAGGACGGCGTCTTGGTGACGCCGCCGGACAGCGCCGAGCTCCTGCCCAGCATCACCCGCGACGTGGTGTTGATGCTCGCTGCCCGCATCCACATGCCGGTGCGCCGCGACGTGATCCCTGTGGGCGTACTGGAGCGGGTCGAGGAGATATGGCTGGTGAGTTCCACCCGCGAGGTCTATGCCGTCACCAGCGTGGACGGCCGTCCCGTGCGAGATGGCAAGCCCGGTGTCTACTGGCAACGCATGTATGCGCTGTTCCAAGAACACAAGGCGGAACGCGTCGCCTATGAATGACGAGTCGCCGCTCAAGTTCCCCACCTCTTTTCCCGTGAAGATCATGGGTAAGGACGAACCGGGTTTCCACGAAGCCGTGGCGGAGATCATCGGCCGTCATGTGGCCCCGTTGAGCGAGCTGCCGGTGAAGAAACAGCCCAGCAAGGAAGGCCGTTTCGTCTCCATCACCGTCACCATCGAGGCCCAGAGCCGCGAGCAACTGGATGCACTGTACCGGGATCTCAGCGCACACCACCTGGTGCTGATGGCCTTATGAACCGGCCGGTTATCAAGCATCTCGGCCGGGTGCCCTACGAGCCTACCTGGCGCGCCATGGAGAAGTTCACCCTGGGGCGTGGGCCCGCCACACCGGACGAGATCTGGTTCCTGGAGCATCCACCGGTGTTCACTCTGGGCATGGCCGGCAAGATGGAACACGTACTGGCACCGGGCGACATCCCACTGGTGCAGATAGACCGCGGGGGCCAGGTGACCTACCACGGCCCGGGCCAACTGGTGGTATATCCGCTGCTGGATCTGCGCCGCCTCAAGCTCGGTGTGCGCGAACTGGTGGAGGCACTGGAAAACAGCGTCATCGATACTCTGGAAACTTACGGCATCGAAGCGCGCAACCGGCGCGAGGCGCCAGGCGTATACGTGGACGCCCGCAAGGTCTGCTCCATCGGCATCCGTGTGCGCCGCGGTTGCAGTTACCACGGCATCGCCTTCAACGTGGCCATGGATCTCGAACCCTTCCAGCGCATCAACCCCTGCGGCTACGCGGGCCTGGAGATGACCCAGGTGAGCGCGCTGGGCGGCCCAGTACGCGTGCAACAGGTGGCGGAGGACCTCGCGCCGGCCCTGCTGGGACGGCTGGGATATAATGATGTCCCTCTGGCCGCCCGCGCGGGCGCCTGAACCTTCGAAGGCGACATGTCCGATTCCCCCGTCAAGAAACCTCCGGCACTCGAGCCCGGCGTGAAGCTCAGCGCCCAGGAGAAGATGGCGCGCATCCCGGTGAAGATCGAGCCTACGCTCACGCCGCTGCGCAAGCCTTCCTGGATCCGGGTGCAATCCTGGGCCACCCCCGAGGTGGCGCGCCTGAAGAAGATCCTGCGCGACAACCGCCTGCATACGGTCTGCGAAGAGGCCTCCTGCCCCAACATCGGCGAGTGCTTCGGCAAGGGCACCGCTACCTTCATGATCATGGGCGACGTCTGCACCCGCCGCTGCACCTTCTGCGACGTGGGCCACGGTCGCCCCAAACCCCTGGATACGGATGAGCCCGTCAACCTCGCCAACACCATCAAGGCCATGGGCCTGAAGTACGTGGTGGTGACCTCCGTGGACCGGGACGACCTGCGCGACGGCGGCGCCGGCCACTTCGTGGCCTGCATCCGCGAGACCCGCACCCGCTCTCCCCAGACCCGTATCGAGGTGCTGGTACCTGACTTCCGCGGTCGCATGGACGTGGCCCTGGCCCTGATGCACGAGGCGCCGCCGGACGTGTTCAACCACAATCTGGAAACCGTACCGCGCCTGTATCGCGAGGTGCGCCCGGGTTCCGACTATGCCCACTCCCTGATGCTGCTGAAACGTTTCAAGGAGACCCACCCGGATGTGCCCAGCAAGTCCGGCATCATGTTGGGCTTGGGTGAAGAGATGTCGGAAGTCTACGGGACCATGCAGCACTTACGCGACCATTCAGTCAACATGCTGACCGTTGGGCAGTATCTGCAGCCCAGCAAGTTCCATCATCCCGTCGTACGGTATGTGACGCCTGATGAATTCAAAGAGATTGAAAGACGCGGATTAGAGATGGGATTTGATCATGTAGCCAGCGGTGCACTGGTGCGTTCTTCCTATCATGCCGACAAGCAAGCAGAAGAAGTGCTGCACGAGCAGACTGCCTGAACGAGCTCGCTTCTTGGGCTTGGAAGCGGCCTTCGGGCCGCTTCTCATTTATTGAGCTTCGCGAGACTCTCAGGCGTACCTACGTCGGACCATAGCCCGGCATAGTGCTCCCCGCTCAATGCCTCCGCAGCCATGGCCTGCTTCAAAAGCGGCAACAGCGGGAACTTGCCGGCACGGCAGCCCTTGAAGAAGTCCGCCCGATACACGCCGATGCCGCTGTAGGTCAACTTCGGCTCGCCTTCGAGGCGTAGGTGCCCCACAGGTGAGAGGTGGAAGTCACCCTGCGGGTGATGCGAGGGATTCGGCACCATCACCAGGTGCGCCACGAAATCCGGCTTGAGACGATGTTTCAGAGTTTCGAAGGGCAAGTCCGTGAACACATCGCCGTTCACCACCAGGAAGGGATCTCTTCCCAAGGCCGGCAGCATGTGGAACAGGCCACCCCCGGTCTCCAAAGGCTCCGGGCCTTCATAGGAATAATGGATGTGCACGCCGTAGCGGTCGCCATCTCCCAGCGCCGTCTGGATCTTCTCGGCGAGCCAGGAGGTGTTGATGTGGATATGGGTGAAGCCGGCGTCCCGTAGCCGCTCCAGGTGATGCACGATGAGCGGCTTGCCGCGCACTTCGATGAGCGGTTTAGGCACGGCATCGGTCAGCGGTCTTAGCCGCTCACCCTTCCCGGCGGCGAGCACTACCGCTTTCACAATTCGACTATCTCCTGGGAACGCTTCTCCAGGCTGTCCATCAGCCGCAGCAGCGGCGTGAACTCCTTATATAGGCTGCCGGTGTGCCTTATGTAGGCCAGGAACCGCGGGGTGTCCTTCAGATAATCGGGTTTGCTGTCACGGTAGTTGATGCGGGCGAAGACGCCCATGACCTTGAGGTGCCGCTGCATGCCCATCCAGTCGCAGGCCCGCTCGAACTCCTTGATGTCCGGCACCGGCAGACCGGCATCAAGCGCCCGCTCCCGGTAACGACGGCGCCAAGCCACCACCTGCTCCTCGGGCCAGGAGAAGAAGGCATCCTTGAACAGGGATGCCACGTCATAGGTGAGGGGGCCGTAGACCGCGTCCTGGAAGTCCAGCACCCCGGGGTTGGGCTCGCTCAGCATCAGGTTGCGGGGCATGTAATCCCGGTGCACGTAGACCTGCGGCGTGCCTAAGGCCGAGTCTTCCAGGAGCTTGAAGGCATCCTGCAGGGTGACCGTCTCCAGGGCGCTCAATTCCAGCTTGAGATGCTTCGTCACATACCAATCCGGGTAGAGCATCAGGTCCCGGTGCAGCAACACCCGATCGAAGTGGGCAAGCACCCCCGGGCGGCTGGCCTTCTGCCACAGCACCAGGGCCGTCAAAGCGTCCTCGAACAGCCGGTCCGCCTCCGCCGTGGAGACCCTGAATTCATCCAGGTAGGTCTTGGCCCCCAGGTCCTCCAGGAGCAGGAATCCGCGGCCCAGGTCCTCGGCCATGATCGCCGGCACGTGTACACCAGCCTGCCGCAGCAAGCCCGCGATGCGCACGAAGGGCCGGCAGTCCTCCTGGGGTGGAGGCGCATCCATCACGATGTATGAACGGCCGGCCGCGGACGTGCGAAAATAGCGCCGGAAACTGGCGTCCGCCGAAGCGGGGGCCAGGACCGGGGCCGGCAGCTTGAGCGCACCGGCGACCCAGGCCGTAAGTTCGTGTTGACGATCTGGCTGCAAACCCCACTCCCGAAGCGTTAGAGGGCGCCGTCAAAGTGTGCGATTGTACGCCGCGTCACGACACGGTATCAGGGAGCTCGCGGGTGAAGGCGGTATCGGCTATCGCCTTTCTGTCGGTATCGTTCGCCTGCCCCGCGTTGGCTGGCACGACGTTGCCCGTTCCCGCGCCCTCTGCCAGCACCCATGCGAGCCTGGCACCGCCTTCGGTAACTTCCGCCGCGGTGCTGATGGCGCGCGCCTTCCGCCCGAAGCCGCAGACCTGTGAAATCGAGGCACCTGGCACGCTGCCTGTGCTGGCACCGTCCCCGGCGAACCAGTCGAGCTGCATGCTGTCGCCTTTCAGTTTCCACCGCTGGGCCCTGTGTCCGGTGTTTCCCGCCTCGCCGGTGATACCCCTCGCAGGTCTGAAGCCCGCAAAGAGACAGACCTCCTTCGTCGTCGGCGATCAGATCGACAGCATCCAGACGGGTGTATCCCTGATCACCGGCGACGTACAGCTCGATCAGGGCGATCGCCGCGTCACTTCCGACAAGATGACCTATGACAGCAACTCAGGCATCGCGGTGGTGAACCAGGGGGTGCATTACGACAATCCGCGCATGATGCTGAGTAGTCCCTCCGGCGTCTACGACAGCACCGATGGCACCGGCACCTTCCAGGATACGTATTTCCTGATGCCCAAGCGCAATGGCCGCGGCCACGCCAATGTCTTCAATATCCTGGATGACGACCGCAGCCAGCTCTACAACGCGACCTACACCACCTGTCCGCCGGGACATGACGATTGGCTGCTGACGGCACCGGACCTGTATCTGGACACCCAGACCAATACCGGGGAAGGGCACAATGTCACCATAGGCTTCTTCGGTGTGCCCATCTTCTGGTCGCCCTACCTCAACTTCCCGATCAACGACGAGCGCAAATCGGGGTTCGTAGGATCGACGTTCAGTTTCGATGTAATCAACGGCTTCGAGATCAGTGCGCCTTACTACCTCAACCTGGCGGACAACTACGACGCTACCCTGTACCCGCGTGTCATCACCAAACGCGGCGTGCAGAACGGCGGCGAATTCCGCTGGCTGAATGAGCTGGACGAAGGCGAAATCTACGGCGACTATCTGAACCACGACCAAGTGGCGGACCGGGAACGCAGCCAGTTCTACTTCAGGGACACCGCCAAATTCGATGAATTCAATACCCTGTCCACGCTGTACGAATGGGTATCGGACGACGAATACTTCCGCGATCTGGGGACCGACCTGAACTCGGCGTCGACCACAATCCTGCCCCGGCATGTCCAATACACCTACGACGACGAGATGGATTGGTCGTTCATGAGCCAACTGGAGGATTTCCAGACCATCGCGCCGGGCATAGTGCCGGAGCGCTTCTCTTACCGTCGCCTGCCTCAGGTGCTGGTTCAGTGGAGCAACAACCAGGATCTGACCGGCCCGCAATACGGTTTCTATGGCGAGGCGGTGCGTTTCCAGCGCGACTTGCGGGTCGGTGCCGACCGCACTGACGTCAAACCCACCATCAGCCTGCCATTCAGCAGTGCCGCAGGCTATTTCACCCCGACCCTGGCCTGGCGCCTGACCGACTACGATCTCAGCGGCGACAGCTTCACGCCTTTCCGCCAGCCGACCATCGTGATCGACGATCGCCACGAATCTCGTTCCACGCCTATCTTCAACATCGATACGGGGTTATTCTTCGACCGCGATGCGGGCAGCTACATCCAGACCCTGGAACCGCGGCTCTACTACCTGCGGGTGCCCTATCGCGACCAGGACCAGATCCCCGTATTCGACGCGGTGCAACCGCGATTCAGCTACCTGACCTTGTTCAGTGACAATCGTTTCTACGGCGCCGACCGCCAGGGCGATGCCAACCAACTGAGCTACGCCATGACCTCGCGGTTCCTGGATTCGCTCACCGGCGTGCAGCTGTTCCAGATCGACGTCGGCCAGGCCCGTTACTTCGAAGACCGTCGCGTGCAACTCAACCCGGGAACTCCAGCGGATACCACCTCATATTCCGACGTAGTCGGCGATGTGCTGTATGACGTCAATGAAGTGTGGACCGCCAGCTACTCACAACTCTGGAATCCCACCACCCGCCAGACCGACCTGGCCAGCGTGCTTCTCCAATACCACCCTGGTTATCAGGAAGTCGTCAACCTGGGCTACGAGTTCCTGCGCCCCAACATCAAGCAGCCTACCGTGTCGTTCTCCTGGCCGCTGAAGGGAGCCTGGAGCGTGGTGGGAGGCTGGAACTACGACGTGCTCCACCACGAGACCCTGGAGCAGATCTGGGGATTCGAGTACGACACCTGCTGCTGGAACTTCCAGCTCGCGCATCGCCGTTACCTGCAGCCGAACCGGCAGTACGACAACGTGTTCTTCTTCTCGCTGCAACTGAAGGGCCTTGGCACCGTGGGCAGGCATCTCGAAGACCTGTTGCAACGTGATATCCTTGGCTACACAGACAGCCAGTTCAGCGAACCCCTGCAGCCAGAAGAGCAGCCGACCCCGCAATGAAACATCCATCCCGCCGCGCGCCCGGCGCACACCTCGTCCTGTCCGCCTTGCTGGCCCTGGCCGGCTGCGCCGGCACGCCGCCCCAGGAGGCCGCCATCGCGCCGGCTCCGGCCACCCAGGTGGCGCCGCAGGCGGCCAAGACTCCCGCGCCCGGGACCCTACTGGACAGTGTGGCCGCAGTAGTCAACGACGATGTGATCCTGAAGAGCGAACTCGATGCCCAGGTCGCCGAGGCCGAACGGCAGATCCTGTCCCATAACACCCCGCTGCCGGAGTATGCGGTGCTGCAGAAGCAGGTGCTGGATGGCATGGTGGTCAACCGCGTCGAGTTACAGCAGGCGGCGACGCGCGGCGTCACCGTGAGCGACGACGCAGTGAACCAGGCGCTGACCCGCATCGCCCAGCGCGATGGTGTGACCCTCGACCAGTTGCCGGATGTGCTCAAGAAGCAGGGCTATGAGTATGATCGTTTCCGCCGCGAACTGCGCGACCAGCTCGTGATCCAGGCTTTGGAGCAGCAAGTACTGGCCGACCAACTGCACATCACGCAGCAGGAACTCGAAGACCAGATGCGCGCCGACCAGGGCAGCGGCGATACCGAGACTCAGTATCACGTGGCGCAGATCCTGGTGGCCACACCCTTCAACCCGACACCGGACGACATCGCGACGGCGCGCAAGAAGATGGACATCATCTACCAGAAGCTCAAGTCGGGCACCGACTTCGCCGCCGCCGCGGTCGCTTATTCGGAGGGTCAGAATGCCCTGCAAGGCGGCGACATCGGCTGGCGCAAGGCCTCGGAGCTCCCGACCCTGTTCGCGCCGATCGTGATGCAGATGAAGCCCGGCGACTATTCCGCACCGATCCAGAGCGCCAACGGCTTCCATCTGGTGAAACTGATCGATGTGAAACGTTCCGACCAGAAAGTGATGGTCACCCAGACCCATGCCCGGCACATCCTGGTGCGCACCAGCGCCATCCTCAACGAAGCACAGGCCAAGACCAAGATCCAGGCTCTGTACGACCAGCTCAAGGCCGGCGCGGATTTCGCCAAACTCGCCACCGCTAACTCGGACGACCCGGGTTCAGCGAAACTGGGCGGTGATCTGGGCTGGGTGGATCCGGGCTCCACGGTACCGGCGTTCCAGACGGTCATGGACAAGCTGCAACCCGGCGAGATGAGTGAGCCGTTCCAGAGTCCGTTCGGCTGGCACATCGTGCAGGTGTTGGGCCGCCGCCAGGCCGATCAGACCGAGGACGATCGCCGCAATCGCGCCTACCAGGCGATATTCGCCCGCAAATCCGAAGAAGTCGTCCAGCATTGGATAAGCGAGATGAAGGATTCGTCCTTCATCGAGTACCACATCGGGCAGTGAGCCCATGTCCACTGCCCTGCCCCGACTGGCCCTGAGCAGCGGCGAACCCGCAGGGGTGGGGCCGGACGTCTGCATCCGTTCCGCGCAGCAGGCTCACGCTGCCGACATCACCGTGCTCGGCGATCCGGACCTGCTCGCGTCCCGTGCCGCAGCGCTCGGCCTGCCGCTCAGCATAGATGCCGAACCTCATCCTGTGCCCATGGCACAGCAAGCCGGCCACATGCATGTCCTGCCGGTGAAACTACGCGGCGGTTGCGTACCGGGCCAGCTCGACCCGGTCAATGCCGGTTACGTGATCGAGATGCTGGAACGTGGCACCGATGCCTGCCTGCACGGCGGTTTCGACGCTTTGGTCACTGCTCCCGTGCACAAGGGCGTGATCAACGATGCCGGCATCCCCTTCACCGGCCACACCGAGTTCCTCGCGCAGCGTTGCCGGATCCCGCATCCAGTCATGTTGCTGGCGGCGGGAACACTCAGGGTGGCGCTTGCCACCACCCACCTGCCCCTCAAGGAAGTGCCGGCGGCGGTGACCTCCGCGAGCCTGGTCCAGACCTTGGGAGTATTGCGTGACGGCCTGAAACTGCGCTTCGGCCTGGATGAGCCGCACGTGCTGGTGCTGGGCTTGAATCCTCACGCCGGCGAGGGCGGTCACCTGGGGCGCGAGGAGCTGGATGTGATCCAACCCGCCTGCGAACTCATGCGCGCGCAGGGCATGCGCATCACGGGGCCCGTGTCCGCCGACACCGCCTTCAATCCGGCCCGCATGGGCGGCATCGATGTGGTGCTGGCCATGTACCACGACCAGGGTTTGCCGGTGCTAAAGTTCGCGGGCTTCGGTCACGCCGTGAACATCACCCTGGGGCTGCCGATCGTGCGCACCTCCGTGGACCACGGCACTGCGCTGGAGTTGGCCGCCACCGGCCGCGCCGAATATGCGAGTCTCGAGGCGGCGCTGGAGACCGCGGCGGCCATGGTGCGGCACGGCTGATGCGGCATATACCGCGCAAGCGTTTCGGCCAGCACTTCCTGCACGACCCATACATCATCGGCAAGATCCTCGCCGCCGTGGCGCCCAAGCCCGGCGATGCGCTGGTCGAGATCGGCCCCGGCCTCGGCGCCATCACCCTGCCACTGCTGGAGCTGGCCGGCGAACTCACCGCCATCGAACTCGACCGTGACGTCATCCCGCCGCTCGAAGCGGCCGCGGCACCTAAAGGCCGACTGCGCATCGTGCAAGGCGATGCCCTGGAAGTGGCCTTGAGTCCCTTCGCCCCTGCCGGCGGCAAACTGCGCCTCGTCGGCAACCTCCCTTACAACGTCTCCACGCCACTGCTGTTCCATTTCCTGGATGAGGCGGACTGCGTGCAGGACATGCACTTCATGTTGCAGAAGGAGGTGGTGCAGCGCATGGCCGCCAGACCCGGCGGCAAGGAATACGGCCGGCTCACGGTGATGCTTGCGTCGCGCTGCAAGGTAGAGCCCTTGTTCAACATCGGTCCAGGGGCCTTCCGGCCTCCGCCGAAGGTGGACTCCGCCTTCGTGCGGCTGACGCCCTACGCGACTCCGCCGTTCCCCATCGCTGACCGTACACGTTACGCCGCGGTCGTGACCCGCGCCTTCAGCCACCGGCGCAAGACCCTCAAGAATGCCCTGGCCGGTCTGGTGGATGAAGCAGCCATCATCGCTGCCGGCATCGACCCCAAGACTCGGCCTGAAACCTTATCAGCATCCGACTATGCGAGACTCTCAAATCTTGAAAGTGTTTAGGCTTGCCATCCCTGGCGTTACCTCTTCCAGCCCCGACCGGCGCTGCGCTTCCTGCTCCGCTTGCGGTCCAGGACAGGCATCCTGCCTGTCCGCACACCGCTTCGCGGCGTGCCCCTGTCGGGGCGCTCGCCCACAACTATACTTGAGACTCTAACCATCTCAGGGGGCTTGCCCATGAGCGGCTACAACCACGTGTTGATCGCGGTGGACCTGAACGACGAGAGCGCAAGGGTCGTGGAGCGGGGCCTGGAGATCGCCGCCCATGGAGGCGCCAAGGCCAGCTTGCTGCACGTGGTGGAATTCATCCCCGTGGATCCAGCCGGCGAGGCACTGTTGCCTCCGCCGGTGGACCTGGAAGAAGAGATGGTGAACGGTGCGCGGGCGCGCCTGGATGAGCTTTGTGCCAAATTCATCGGCCGTCTCGAGCCACGCCTGGAAGTGGGCATCATCAAGCTCGAGATCCTAAGGGTGGCTGCCGAATCCCATGCAGATCTCATCGTGCTCGGTAGCCACGAACGTCATGGTCTCGCCCTGTTGCTCGACCGAGAAAGCCATCCTGCACAAGGCGCGTTGCGACGTGCTGGCGGTGCATCTGGGTTAAACCGTCCGGGCCTGCTGTAATATGAGCCTTGGAGGGAGAGCCGACAGCCCATGACCGAACAGCAGCACAACGACATCCGCGTCGACGTGGAGACTGCCTACGTGGCCGCCCAATCAGACCCGGAACAGAAGCGCTTCGTCTTCTCCTACACCATCACCATCCGCAACCAGGGTGGCGTACCGGCCAAGCTCTTGACGCGGCACTGGCTGATCACCGACTCCAACGGCAAAGTACAGGAAGTGCGGGGTGAAGGGGTGGTGGGCGAGCACCCGCACATCCGGCCGGGCGAGGGTTACCGATATTCGAGCGGCGCCGTACTGGAGACGCCGGTGGGCGCCATGCAGGGCGCCTATCAGATGGTCAACGATCAGGGCGAGACCTTCGATGCCACCATCGCGCCGTTCCGGCTCGCCGTGCCCGGCATGCTGCACTGAATCCATGGCGACCTTCGCCATCGGCGACGTACAGGGTTGTTACGATGACCTGATGCGCCTCCTGGAGCGCATACACTTCGACGAACAGGATGACCAGCTCTGGTTCGCGGGAGACCTCGTGAACCGCGGACCGGATTCCTTGGGAGTACTGCGGTTCGTGCGGGGCTTGGGCGAGCGTGCCGTCTCGGTGCTGGGCAACCATGACCTGCATCTCCTGGCGGTGGCGGCTGGCACCGCTGAACTCCGCGATAGCGATACCTTGGACGCCATCCTCGACGCCGAGGACCGGGACGAACACCTGGATTGGCTGCGTCACAGACCGGTGCTGCACCACGACGCAGGTCTCGGCTACACCCTGGTGCATGCCGGCCTGCCGCCGCAATGGGACCTGCACCAGGCTCAGGCCTGCGCCCATGAGCTCGAGGAAGTCTTGTGCGGATCCGCGCACGCGGAGTTCTTCCGCCGGATGTATGGCGATGAGCCGCGCCGCTGGCGCGCCGACCTCAAGGGCGTGGACCGGCTGCGTTTCATCGTCAACTGTTTCACGCGGCTGCGCTATTGCAGCGCCGCAGGCGACCTCGAACTCAGGCATAAGGGCGCGCCGGGCACCCAACCCGCCGCTTGCCTGCCCTGGTTCGAAGTCCCGGGTCGAGCCAGTGCCGGGCTGCACGTCCTGTTCGGGCACTGGTCCACGCTGGGCGAGGTGCGCCGGCACAACGTCTACCCCCTGGACACCGGTTGTGTCTGGGGTGGGAGACTTACTGCCCTCCGCCTCGATGGCGACGGCAGTGACAGCTGGTATTGCGTGGACTGCCAGGAGGCACAGTCGCCTAAGGGCGATTGAAGGCTCCGGCTGATATCATTGGCGGCATGACCACCAACAAGACCCTGTCCAGTTTCCGGCTGGACGGCAAATGGGCCCTGGTGTGCGGGGCGAGCAAGGGCATCGGCGCGGCCGCGGCCCGTGCGCTGGCTGACCTGGGTGCAGACGTGACCCTGGTGGCCCGCACTGAGGAGAGCCTGAAGGAGACGTTCCAGCAACTCTCCGCCTCCGGTACCCAGCGGCATGGCTATTTCACAGCCGACTTCGACGATACCGCGGGCCTCAAAGCCGCGCTGGAGACCTGGCTGAAGCGCAATCCGAAGCTGCACATCCTGGTGAACAACACCGGCGGACCACCCGGCGGTCCCGTCAATACCGCTGCACCTCAGGAGTTCCTGGCGGCCTTCAACCGTCATCTCATCGGCGGACAGGTCCTGGTGCAGACCCTGTTGCCGGCAATGAAACAGGCTGGCTATGGCCGCATCATCAACGTGATCTCCACTTCGGTGAAGGAGCCCATCAAGGGGCTCGGCGTCTCCAACACCGTGCGCGGCGCCGTGGCGAGCTGGGCCAAGACCCTGGCTGGCGAGTTGGGCCAATACGGCATCACGGTGAACAACGTGCTGCCGGGCTTCACCCGCACCGGACGCATGCAAAGCCTGTTCCAGAGCCGCGCCGAGAAGGAAGGCCGTTCCGTCGCCGAGATCGAGAACGAGGCACGCAACCTCATCCCGCTGGGCCGCATCGCTGACGCCGAAGAGATCGGCGCCGCCATCGCCTTCCTGGCCTCCCCCGCCGCTTCCTATATAACTGGCGTGAGCCTGCCAGTGGACGGCGGCCGCATCCAGAGCCTGTAGATGGTCGAGATCAGGAATTACATCGGCGGCAAGCTGCAGCCCGCCTCCTCCGGAGGCTGGCTGGACGACTTCGAGCCCGCCACGGGCATGGTCTATGCGCGCATCCCCGACTCCGGTCCCGCCGAAGTAGACGCGGCCGTGGCCGCTGCGACCGCGGCCTTTCCGGCCTGGTCCGCCCTCTCCGGTGAGGAGCGCGGCCGCTGGCTGCTCAAGCTTGCCGATTTGATCGAGCGGGACATGGAGAAGCTGGTCCGCGCCGAGAGCGTGGACAACGGCAAGCCCGTGGACCTGGCGCGGCGCCTGGATATCCCGCGCGCCGTGTCCAACCTGCGCTTCTTCGCCGCCGCCGCGAGCCAGTTCGCCAGCGAGTCCCACGCCATGGAGAGCGGCGCCATCAACTACACCCTGCGCTCGGCCTTGGGTGTAGTGGGCTGCATCTCCCCTTGGAACCTGCCGCTGTATCTCTTCACCTGGAAGATCGCACCCGCGCTCGCCGCCGGCAACTGCGTGGTGGCTAAGCCCTCCGAGATCACGCCCATGACCGCATACCTTTTCAGCAAACTCTGTGTCGAGGCGGGTTTGCCAGCAGGCGTGCTGAACCTGGTGCATGGCTTAGGCGCCAAGGCCGGCTCCGCCATCGTGGACCACCCGGGGGTGAAGGCCGTGTCTTTCACCGGCGGCACCAAGACCGGCGCCGACATCGCTGCCCGCGCCGCTCCCAAGTTCAAGAAACTGTCCCTGGAGCTGGGCGGCAAGAACCCGGTATTGGTGTTCGCCGACTGCGACTGGGAACTGGCGCTGGATACCGTGCTGCGCGCCGCCTTCGCCAACCAGGGCGAGATCTGCTTCTGCGGCTCCCGCATCTATGTCGAGCGCAGCATCTATGTGAAGTTCCGCGATGCCTTCGTGGAACGTGTGAAGACCCTGCGCCAAGGCGATCCCCTGGAGGCGGGTACAGAACAGGGTGCGCTGGTCTCGGAACCTCATCTGCAGAAGGTGCTCGGTTACGTCGAACTCGCGAAGCAGGAAGGCGGCGAGATCCTCTGTGGCGGCAAGCGCGCGCAAGTGCCCGGTCGCTGCGCACAAGGATGGTTCCTGGAGCCCACGGTCATCGAGGGTCTGGGACCGGACTGTCGCGTGAACCAGGAAGAGATCTTCGGCCCGGTGGTGACCCTCTGGCCCTTCGACGATGAACAGGAAGCCCTGGAACTGGCGAACGGTACGTCCTATGGACTTACGGCGACGCTGTTCAGCCGCGATGTGACCCGCTGCCACCGCCTGGCGAGCAAACTGGAAGCCGGGCTCATCTGGATCAATTGTTGGATGTTACGGGACTTGCGGGTGCCCATGGGCGGTGTCAAGCAGTCCGGCGTCGGTCGCGAGGGCGGTTTCGAAGCCATGCGTTTCTTCACCGAACCGCGCAACGTCACTATAAAGTACTGAGTCAACTGCTGGGATACCCGACGGATGAACGAGAAGATCCACTCCTCCAAGGCGCCGGAACCGGTGGGCCTCTATCCCCACGCCCGGCGCGTAGGCGACCTGCTGTTCCTCTCGGGGGTGGGCCCGCGCAAGCGCGGCAGCAAGGATATCCCCGGCGTGACCCTGGATGCACAGGGCAGGATCGCCGCTTACGACATCGAGGCTCAATGCCGCTCGGTATTCGACAACGTGCGTCACATACTGGAAGACGCGGGCTCCAGCTGGGACAAGCTGGTGGACGTGACGGTATTCCTCACGGACATGCAGCGAGATTTCTCCGCCTACAACAAGCTGTATGCCGAGTATTTCAAGGACAACCAGCCCTGCCGCACCACGGTGCAGGTGACGGCCTTGCCCACGCCCATCGCCATCGAATTGAAGTGCATCGCGACCATCTGAGGACCGTCTATGTGGAGCCTGGCGCCAATCAATCTAAAAAAATGGGTCGAGGACAACCGCGACCTGCTGAAGCCGCCGGTGGGCAACAAGCGTATCTACACGGATACAGGTTTCGTGGTGCAGGTGGTGGGCGGCCCTAACTCCCGTAAAGATTTCCATGATGATCCGGGTGAAGAATTCTTCTTCCAGCTCGAAGGCGACATGCTGCTCAAGACCATGCAAGATGGCAAACCGAAGGATATCCCCATCCGCGAAGGCGAGATCCTGCTGATCCCGCCCCGTCTCCTGCACTCACCCCAGCGCTTCGCCGATACGGTCGGCTTAGTGATCGAGCGCCCCCGGGTCGAGGGTGAGCAGGACGGCTTGCTCTGGTTCTGCGAGAGCTGCCATGCCGAGCTGTACCGGGAATATTTCGAGCTCACCAACATCGAGACCCAGTTCCCTCCGGTCTTCGATCGCTACTTCGGCGATGTGAAGCTGCGCATCTGCAAGCAGTGCGGCACGGTCATGGAAGCACCCCAGAAGAAAAAATGAAATGCTGAAGATAGACATCCACACGCATATCCTTCCAAAAGAATGGCCCAGCCTTAAGCAGCGTTACGGCTACGGTGGCTTCATCCATCTGGATCACCACAAGACCGGTTGCGCGCGCATGATGAAGGACGACGGCACGTTCTTCCGCGAGGTCCAGGCCAACTGCTGGGACGGTTCCACCCGTCTCAAGGAATGCGACGCCCACGGCGTGCAGGTGCAGGTGCTGTCCACGGTGCCGGTGATGTTCAGCTATTGGACCAAGGATGCGGACGGCCTCGACCTCTCGCGCCTGCTCAATGACCATCTGGCCTCGGTGGTGGCGCAAGACCCACGGCGTTTCGTGGCCTTGGGCACCCTGCCCCTGCAGAACCCGGCACTGGCCGTGAAAGAGCTGGAGCGCTGCATGCGTGAGCTCAAGTTTGCCGGCGTGCAGATCGGTTCCAACGTGAACGGCCGCAACCTGGATGACCCTGCGCTGTTCCCCGTGTTCCAGGCGGCGGAGGAACTCGGCGCTGCGGTATTCGTGCACCCCTGGGAGATGCTGGGCAAAGAACGCATGACCAAATATTGGTCACCCTGGCTGGTCGGGATGCCTGCCGAGACCTGCCTCGCCATCACCTCGCTCATATTCAGCGGCGTGCTGGAACGTTGCCCCAAGCTGCGTATCGCCTTCGCCCACGGCGGCGGTAGCTTCCCGGCCACGGTAGGCCGCATCTCGCACGGTTTCCAGGTCCGGCCGGACCTCTGCGCTGTGGACAATGCCGTCGATCCCATGGAATATCTCAAGCGCATCTATGTGGATTCGCTGGTGCATCATCCGGGGGCGTTGCGCTATATGCTGGAACTCATGGGCCCGGAACGCATCGCGCTCGGCACCGATTACCCCTTCCCCTTGGGCGAGGAACGCCCGGGCGAGTTGATCGCTTCCCTGGGGCTGGATGAGACCGCGCGCGCACGGTTGCTGCACGGCACCGCCCTTGAATGGCTGGCCTTGCCCGCCTCCAGGTTCAGTTGATGCTCATCTCCTTTGAGATCGGATCTCGCAAGTACGCCGCCGACATGGCCCGCGGCATCCCGCTGGCCATCCCGCTGCGCTTCGACGGGCCGCAACCCACTTTCTTCGGCGTGCCGCAGGCCAAGGCCGCGCCCGTGAAGAGCGGCGGCTTCGTCGGCGACGTGCGCCAGGGCGGCAGCTGCAACGTGCAGAGTTACCACCTGGTGCCCCACTGCAACGGCACCCATACCGAGTGCATCGGCCACATGGTGGAGGAGCGCGTGAGCCTGCCCGACTATCTCCCGGCAACCCCCGTGCCGGCGACATTGGTGAGCGTCACACCCAAAGCCCTGGTGATCGATGCGACCACCCTGCAGGCGGCGCTGTTGCGCCATCCGCTTGCCGGTTTCCACCGGGCCCTGATCCTGCGCACGCTGCCGAACGGCGACGACAAGCTCACCCGTCAATACGAAGGTCCCTTGCCGGCCGCTTACCTGGGCGTGGACGCAGCGGCACTGCTGGTCCAGGCCGGCGTGGAGCACCTGTTGCTGGATGTCCCATCGCTGGACCCAGCCCAGGACGAGGGCCGCATGGCGGCGCACCGGGTGTTCTGGGGGATGCCGGCGACGGGCCATAAGCTCGCCGACGCACGCCGTCCGCAGGTCACGGTCACCGAGATGATCTACGTGCCGGACGCAGTGCCGGACGGTTATTACCTGCTGGACCTGCAGATCCCAGCCTTCATGACCGACGCGGCACCGAGTCGCCCCGTCATCTACCCGGTGGGTTGAGCATGCAGTTCACGCTGGACCGCGAGCAGGCCGCTGCCCTCGACCGCGCCGATCCCCTGGCTTCTTACCGGCTGCGTTTCCACATGCCCCAGCACCAGGGGCAGGACGAGATCTATCTTTGCGGGAACTCCCTGGGGCTGCAGCCACAGGACACCCAGCGCTATGTGCTGGAGGAACTGGAAGATTGGCAGCGCCTGGGCGTGAAAGGCCATTTCGACGGCCGCCGCCCCTGGATGCCCTACCACGAGTTTGCGACCGAGCAGACCGCGCGGTTGGTGGGTGCCAAGTCCCTCGAAGTCGTGAACATGAATTCGCTCACGGTGAACCTGCACCTGATGATGACGAGCTTCTACCGGCCCACCAAGGAACGGCACAAGCTGCTCATCGAGCGCGGCGCCTTCCCCTCGGACCGCTACGCGGTCGAGTCCCAGGTACGGCTGCACGATCTCGATCCGGATGAGAGCCTGGTGGAACTGGTCTCCCGCAGCGGCGACCCCTACATCCCTGTGGAGGAGATCGAGGCATTACTGGCTGCTGAGGGGAATGAGATCGCCCTGGTGATGCTGCCCGGCGTCCAGTACTACAGCGGCCAGGCCTTCGACCTGAAGCGCATCGCCGCTGCCGCCCACAAGGCCGGTTGCAGGGTCGGATTCGATCTCGCCCACGCGGTCGGCAACCTGGCTCTGCAGCTCCACGACTCCGGCGCTGATTTCGCGGTCTGGTGCAACTACAAGTACATGAACTCGGGTCCCGGTGCCGTGGCCGGCTGCTTCGTGCATGAGCGCCATGCCCATGCCTTCGACCTGCCCCGGCTCGCCGGCTGGTGGGGACACGACAAGTCCTCGCGCTTCCGCATGGGCCCTGAGTTCGTGCCCATGGCGGGAGCGGAAGGGTGGCAGCTCAGCAATCCACCGGTACTCGGTCTTGCACCTTTGCTGGCTTCACTGGGTATCTTTGACGAAGCCGGCATGCCAGCCCTGCGCGAGAAATCCCTCAAGCTCACGGGCTATCTCGAGTTCCTGCTGAAACAGAAGCTCGCAGAGCACATCGATATCCTAACCACCGCAGATCCGGCCCAACGCGGCTGCCAGTTGTCGCTGCGGCTGCACAAGGGCCGCGATGCGGCGCGACGCGTGTTCGAACAGCTCGAGGAAGCGGGCGTCACCAGCGACTGGCGCGAACCGGATGTGATCAGGGTGGCGCCGGTGCCTCTCTACAACTCCTTCACCGACGTGTTCCGTTTCGTCGAGACCCTCGAAGACCTCATGGCATGAGTACCCGGGCACCGATCACCCTGTTGGGCGCCGGCCTCGCCGGCAGCCTGTTGGCCGTGTTCCTGGCCCGCCGCGGCCATCCGGTCACGGTGTACGAACGCCTGCCGGACATGCGCCGCCACGCCATCCCTGCGGGTCGCTCCATAAACCTGGCCCTCGCGCATCGCGGCATCCGCCCCCTGGAGGCGGTAGGGCTCATGCCCGAGGTGCAGAAGCTCCTCATCCCCATGCGCGGACGCATGCTGCACGACAAGTCCGGCGCCACGAGTCTTACGCCCTATGGCCGTACGCCCAGCGAAGTGATCCATTCTGTGTCTCGTCCCGGCCTCAACATGCTGCTCATGGATGCTGCCGAGAAGGCCGGCGCCCGCTTCCATTTCGGGCAGCGGGTAGCGGATGTGGATTTCGAAAAGGGGCACGTGAGCCTGGTGGAAGAACCGGGTGGCCGCCACCACGGCATCGAGGCCGCTACCTTGATCGCCACCGACGGTGGCGGCTCGGCCGTGCGTCAGGCGCTGCTGCGCCGGCATCAAGTGAACGTGGTGGAGGACATCCTCCCCCACGCCTATAAGGAACTCACCATCCCTGCCAGGGAGGATGGCGGGCACCGCATGGAAAAACACGCCCTGCATATCTGGCCACGGGGCGGCTATATGCTGATCGCCCTGCCCAACCTGGACGGCAGTTTCACCGTGACCCTGTTCCTGGCTCGCGACGGGAGCCCGAGCTTCGCCGAACTGGAACGGCCCGGCGAGGTAGAGCGCTTCTTCGCCACCGAGTTCCCGGACGCTCTTGCCCTGATCCCGGATCTGGAGAAGGAGTTCCGCGCGCATCCCACCGGCATGATGGGTACCGTGCATGCGGATCGCTGGCACGCAGACGGGCGTGCACTGCTCTTGGGCGATGCTGCCCACGCCATCGTGCCCTTCCATGGTCAGGGCATGAATTGCGCCTTCGAGGACTGCCTGGTGCTGGACGGATGCCTGGCATCCCAAGGTGATGATTGGCAGGCGGTGTTCGCCGAGTTCGAGCGGCTGCGCCGGCCTAACGCCGAGGCCATCGCCACCATGGCGCTGGAGAACTACGTGGAGATGCGCGACGCGGTACGTGACCCCAGGTTCCAGTTGCAGAAGCGGCTCGGCTTCCTGCTGGAGGAGCGCAACCCCGGTGTGTTCGTGCCGCGTTACTCCATGGTCATGTTCCACCATCTGCCTTATGCAGAGGCGAGATCGAGGGGCGCCGTCCAGCAGCGCATCCTGGACGCGCTGACCGTGGACGTGAAGGACCTGGATGAAGTGGATCTCGTCCGTGCCGATGCGCTGGTACGCGCCGAGCTTGGCGGTATGGAGCCGGTGCGATGAACGGCGATGAACTGGTCGCGGGCCTGAGCCGAAGTCCGGACTGCCTGTGGCAGGAGATAGATTTCGTCAACCGTCGCGGCCTGGTGGTGAAATTCGACGAGGAAGGCTACCGGCGGGCCTCTTTCCTCGACCATCGCGCCTTCCTCCGCGACACCGAGGCAGTGTGGCTGCCTTTCGAGGGGCTGCTACGCGAGGCTGAGGCCTTGCCGCCGCCGCCCGCACCCCACGCCATCTTCCACGTCAGTCACTGCGGCTCGACTCTGGTATCGCGCCTGACGGCGGAATTGCCGGATTGCCTGCCGGTACGGGAATCACTGGTGGCCTTGGGACTCGCGGTGGTGCGCCGCGACCTGGATCGGGCCGAATCGCGGCTGGATGCCGCCACCTGGGACGCGCTGTTCGATACCGCCCTGCGGCTACTGTCCCGCACCTACCGGCCTGGACAGCGGGCCGTGCTCAAGTTCACCAGTGCCTGCGGCAACCTGGTGGTACCGGTCCTGCAACACGATGCCGACTCCAAGGCCTTGTTGCTGCACACGGATCTCGAGACCTGGCTCACGGTGATGCTGCGGGATGAGAACGTGCGCCACAACGGACGCTTCTACGCCCAGGACTGGCTCAAGGACCTGCACGCGCTGACCGGACGGCGCGACCTCCGTCTCGCGGCCCTGAACGATCCCCAGCAGTTTGCGGTGAACTGGCTCGCCGCCATGCTGCAGTTCGAGCGCGCCGTCCAGCAATATCCCCAGCGCACACAGCGTTGCGATTTCGAGCCGTTCCTGGCTGATCCCGCCACCGGCTTGAAGAAGGTGGGAGATTTCTTCGGCCTGGATACGGCGCGCGCCGCGGGGATCGCCGCCGGCCCGCTGCTGAAGAGCTATGCAAAGAATCCGGCCAAACCCTTCGATCGGGCCGCCCGCGAGCGGGAACTCGAGGATACACGGCAACGTGCCGGCGCTGAGATCCGTGCCGGACTGCAGTTCGCAGAGAAGTTGTGCAATGAGATCGCGATGCTGGCGCCATTAGGCGCCTATCTCACCCGCTCCAGTACCAGGAAAGAATAGTCGAAAGGGTTCCGGACATCCGCCCGATGATCGTCGCGGGAAACCTCGCGCCAGCGACCTTCCTCCATATCCGGGAAGAAGGTATCCGCGCCGTCCACGTCCGCCTGGATGCACGTGAGATAGATGCGATCGGCCCGTTCCCAGGCCAGCCGATAGACCTCGCCTCCACCGATCACCATCAGCTCAGGAGCGGCTCCCACACGGGCGATGGCCCCCTCCAGCGAAGTCACGGTCTCGCAGCCATCCGCCTGGAAAGCGGCATCCCGCGTCAGCACCAAGTTGCGGCGCTCCGGCAGCGGCCGGCCGATGGCCGTCAGGGTCTTGCGACCCATCAGTACCGGCTTGCCGAGGGTATTACGTTTGAAATGCTTGAGATCCGCCGGCAGATGCCAGGGCATCTTGCCGCCCTTGCCTATCTCATTGCGGCGGCCGACCGCCACGATCAGCGAGACGATCATCCGAGCTTCGCGCCGTCGGGCACCGGCTGGTCCGGTACCGCCAGGATCACGCTGCCGTCTTCCCTGTAGAAACCGGTGACCAGGCACTCGGACATGAAGGGTCCGATACGCTTGGGTGGGAAGTTCACCACCCCCACCACCTGGCGGCCCATCAGCTGGTCCAGGGTGTAATGCACGGTGATCTGTACCGAGGAATGGCGGATGCCCACCTCGGGACCGAAGTCCACCGTGAGCTTGTAGGTGGGCTTATGGGCTTCCGGGAAGGGCTCGACCGCCGTGACCGTACCGACCCGCAGTTCCACCTTCTCGAAGTCAGACCAACTGATCTCGCTCATACCGCCACTGGCGCTTTGATCGCGGCATGGCTCTGGTAGCCGGCGATCTCGAAATCCTCAAACTTGTAGTCGAATATCGAGGCCGGCCGGCGCTTGATGACCAGCTGCGGCAGCGGCATGGGAGCGCGCTTCAGCTGCTCTTCCACCTGCTGCATGTGATTATTGTAGAGGTGGCAATCGCCGCCGGTCCAGACGAAATCGCCCAGCTCCAGTCCCGTCTGCTGGGCCACCATGTGGGTGAGTAGCGCGTACGAAGC
Organism: Gammaproteobacteria bacterium; assembly: GCA_036271575.1. GTDB lineage: Bacteria > Pseudomonadota > Gammaproteobacteria > Natronospirales > REEB76 > DASUBN01. The sequence continues at coordinate 76,615 of DATBAJ010000035.1, read as the reverse complement.
GATGTTGAAAGGCACTCCCAGGAACAGGTCGGCGCTACGCTGGTACATCTGACAGGACAGCTTGCCCTCCGCCACGTAGAACTGGAAGAAGGCATGGCAGGGTTGCAGGGCCATCCGGTCCAGGTCCGCCACGTTCCAGGCGCTGACGATGATGCGCCGCGAATCCGGCGTGTCTTTGAGCTGCTGCATCACCCTTGTGATCTGATCTATATGGCGCCCATCCGGTGCCGGCCAGGAACGCCACTGATAGCCATACACAGGTCCCAGGTCGCCGTGCGCATCCGCCCACTCGTCCCAGATGCTGACATTGTTCTCCTTCAGGTAGGCGATGTTGGTCTCACCCTTCAGGAACCACAGCAGTTCATGGATGATGGAGCGGAAGTGCAGTTTCTTGGTGGTGACCGCCGGAAAACCTTGCGCCAGATCGAAGCGCATCTGATGGCCGAACACCGAACGGGTACCGGTGCCGGTGCGGTCGCTCTTGGGAGCGCCCTGGTCGCGGACCAGGCGCAGGAGGTCGAGATATTGCTTCACACGGTCCCGCGGCTATCCCGGCGGTAGGCATAGATCATGAGACCGGCACCCACGGCGATGAGCGGCAGCGACAGGATCTGGCCCATGGTCAGCCAGCCGAAAGCCAGGTAGCCCAACTGCTGGTCCGGCATGCGCAGGAACTCGACGATGAAACGGAAGCTGCCGTAGAGGATGCCGAACAGGCCGGCCACCGCCATGCGCGGGCGCGGCTTGGCGGAGTACAGCCACAGCACCATGAACATCACCACGCCTTCCAGGAGCAGTTCATACAGCTGCGAAGGATGATGCGGCGCGCTGAAGCCGGACGCCTGCGGGTAGCAATAATAGGTGAAGCGTTGATCGGCGCAGTCGAGGCGCATGCCCCAGGGCAGGTCCGTCACCTTCCCCCACAATTCGCCGTTGATGAAGTTGCCGAACCGCCCGGCCCCGAGACCGATGGGTACTACCGGCGCGATGAAATCCACCACCTCGAAGAAGCGCCGGCCGGTCTGGCGGCAGAAGATCCACATGGCCAGCAGCACGCCCAGGAGGCCGCCGTGGAAGGACATGCCGCCGTTCCAGACGAAGAAGAAGGTCTTGGGATCGGCCACGAGGCCGTCCCAGTCGTAGAACAGCATGTAGCCGGTGCGACCACCCAGCACCACGCCCAGGGCCACGTAGAACAGGAGGTCCTGCAATTGCACCGCGGTCCAGCCGCTGCTGGGCTTCTTGCTGCGCAGGTACATGCACCAGTAGCCGCCCAGGAACCCCACCAGATAGGTGATGCCGTACCAGTGGATGGCGGGTTGGATGACATGCCCGAACAGATGCCAGGTGCCAAGGGAAAGCGCGATGGGGTCGATGTGGGGATAGGTCAGCATGAGGCTATTTTACCGGCTCAGGCCACGACGCGGACGTAGAAGGCCTTGAGGTAGGCGGTCTCAGGGATGGCCGGATGGATGGGGTGGTCCGGCGCCTGCATGCCCTGCTCCAGGATCTGGGCATCGCGCCCCAGGTGCCGGGCCGCAGATTGGATCGCGCCCAAGAGGTCTTCGCCGCTCATGTGGTGGGAGCATGAGCATGAAATGAGCATCCCGTCCCGGTCCAGGAGTTGCATGGCGAGCTGGTTCAGGCGCCGATAGGCTTCCTTCCCCGCCGCCAGGTCCTTGCGGCGCTTCACGAAAGCCGGCGGGTCCAGCACGATGACCCCGAACTTCTCGCCCGCTTCCCGCAGCTCCCTCAAGGCGTCGAAGGCGTCCTGTTGGCGGGTCCCGACCACGACACTGTTCGCGGCGGCGTTCTTCTGCGCCCATTCCAGGGCGGCGGCGGAGCTATCCACTGCCACGGTCTCGCTGGCGCCATGGACGGCGGCCTGCACGGCCCAAGCCCCCACGTAGCTGCAGACATCCAGTACCCGCTTGCCCTTCACGTAGCGCAATAGGCGGGCGCGATTGTCGTGCTGGTCGAAGAACCAGCCGGTCTTCTGCCCGCCTTCCAGCGGCGCCTCGAACTTGAGCCCGTGTTCTTCGATCTGCACCGTGGCCGGAGCCGTACCGAGGGCGGTCTCGACGTAGAGCGGCAGACCTTCCAGCTCGCGCACGCCCACGTCGTTGCGGAATACGATGGTCGCGGGCTTGAGCACCTTCTCCAGGGCCGCGAGGATATCCGCCTTCAGGCGCTCCATCCCGGCGGTGGTGATCTGAGCCACCAGCACGTCGTCATAACGGTCTACCACCAGGCCCGGGAGGCCGTCGGATTCACCGAAGACGGCCCGGTAGAAAGGCCGCGGATACAGCCGTTCACGCAGCGAGAGAGCGATGTTAAGACGATGCACCAATAGCGAACGGTCCGGCAGGTGCTGCGGGTCCCGGGACAGGATCCGCGCGGCGATCAGCGAGTTGGGGTTCACATAGCCGCTGCCGATGGCATGGCCGCTGGCGGACTGGATCTCCACCATGTCCCCCGGCTGGAACAGCTTCAGGGGCGTGCGGCCGATATCCACTTCGTTACTGAATACCCATAAGTGACCCGCGCGCAGACGGCGGTCCTCGTTCTTCCTCAGGATCAGCGGCGGCAGAGACATGGGGTTCGGGCTGCGAAGGGGCGTTCGGAAACGTATAGTAGACGCATTCTAACAGTGAGAGGCCCCATGGGCGACGGCACCGAAATGAATCGGTTGGGGACGGAGACCAGCCCCTATCTGCTACAGCACGCTCAGAACCCGGTGCATTGGCAGCCCTGGGATGAGGCGGCGCTGGAAGCGGCTAAGCAGGCCGACAAGCCGATCCTGTTGTCCATCGGCTACGCGGCTTGCCACTGGTGCCACGTCATGGCCCACGAGTCCTTCGAGGACCCGGACACCGCCGAACTCATGAACCGGCTGTATGTGAACGTCAAGGTGGACCGGGAGGAACGTCCGGACCTGGACCGCATCTATCAGCTTGCCCATCAGATCGTCGCCCAGCGCGGCGGCGGCTGGCCGCTCACCCTGATGCTGTCTCCCGGCGACCTGGTGCCCTTCTTCGCCGGCACCTATTTCCCTCGGGAACCCCGTTATGGCATGCCGGCCTTCCGGGAAGTGCTGCAACGGGCCGCGCAGTTCTACCGGGAGAACAGGTACGAACTGAGCAAGCAGAGCGCGGAACTCATCGGCGTGTTCCAGCGCGCAGCCAGCGAGACGGCTGGCGGCGACGCCGAATTGAACGCGGAGCCCATCGGCACCGCCTTGGGGACCTTGCTCAAGCTCTTCGATCCCCGCGACGGCGGCTTCGGCCGCGCGCCCAAGTTCCCGCACACCCCCGATATAGAGCTGCTGTTGAACATCACCGCCGGCGCGGAGGTGGACCCGGAGACGCGCCGCACCTGCCGGCACATGGCGACCTTGAGCCTGCGGCGCATGGCCACTGGCGGCATCTACGACCAGCTCGGCGGCGGATTCTGCCGGTATTCCGTGGACAACTCCTGGAGCATCCCGCATTTCGAGAAGATGCTCTATGACAACGGCTCGCTGTTGTTCCTGTATGCGCAGGCCTGGCAGTTGGGTGGCGAAAGCCTGTTCCGGGAGACCGCCGATGGCACCGCCGGCTGGGCGATGCGCGAGATGCAGCACCCGGAGGGTGGCTATTACTCCAGCCTGGATGCGGACTCGGAAGGCGAGGAAGGCAAGTTCTACGTCTGGACCCGCGATGAGGTGCGCGAGGTCATGAGCGAAGAGGAATTCATCGCCTTCGCGGCCCACTATGGGCTGAACGATCCCCCGAATTTCGAGGAGACCCACTGGCACCTCCGCGTGGCGCTGGATCAGGCGCGGCTGGTACCCCCACCGCGGCTCGATGCCGATACCTTGGCCCTGCTGGATTCTTCCCGTACCAAGTTGTCCGAAGCCCGGATGAAGCGGATACGCCCGGACCTGGACGACAAGGTGCTCACCGCCTGGAACGGGCTAATGATCCGGGGCATGGCCGCCGCCGGCCGGCTCCTGTCCCGGCCGGCCTATGTGGATTCCGCCGAGCGCGCCGCCGGTTTCATCCACAAACATCTATGGCGGGACGGCCGACTCTATGCCAGTTGGCGCGGCGGCCAGGCCAAGATACCTGCGTTCCTGGATGATCATGCTTTCCTGTTAGCCGGTCTGCTGGAGCTGCTGCAATCCCGCTGGGATGGGGTGTGGTTCGCCTGGGCGCGGGAGATAGCGGATGCCATGCTGGAGCACTTCGAGGACGGGGAGCGCGGTGGCTTCTGGTTCACAGCCGCCGACCAGGCGACTCCCCTGCACCGGCCCAAGGGTTTCAGCGACGAATCCATGCCTTCCGGCAATGCGGTGGCGGCCCGCGCTCTCATCGAGATGGGGCATCTCAGCGCTGACCCCGCCTACATCGATGCCGGCGAACGCGCCCTCAAGGCCGCCTCCGGCGTCATGGATGAATATCCCGAATCCCACGCCGGCATGCTGCTGGCTCTGACCGTGATGCTGCAACCGCCCACCCTGGTAGTGCTGCGCGGTGACCACGAAGCGCTGGCCGAGTGGCGCGCGGAACTGGCTAGCCAGTACGATCCACGCCGCCTGGTGCTGTGCATCCCCGAACAGGCGCGCAATCTGCCGGGCCTGCTGGCACGCTGCACGCCACGCGGCCCCGCTTGTGCCTACGTCTGCCGCGGCACCAGCTGCTCCCTGCCCATCACCTCCATCGAAAGCCTGTCACGGGCCCTCAACGAATGAACCGCAGGGTGCTGGTGGTGCGGCATGCACAAGCCGAAGAGCCGGCGGAGGCCGCGCGCGAGGGACGCGGCGAAAAAGAACGTGAGTTGACCCGGGAAGGCCGGCGCAAGATGCACGAAGCTGCCCGCGGTCTTACGACACTGATCGAGCACATCGACCTACTGGCGACCAGTCCGCTCGTCCGCGCAGTGCAGACCGCGGATATCCTCGCCGAAGCTTTCCCCGGTGCGAAGCGGATTACCCATCCGGGTCTCGCACCCGGCGTGTACCATGCGGCTCTGTTGCAATGGGCGATGCGCCACAAGGGTACGGTGGCCGTGATCGGTCACGAACCGGATCTTAGCCAGTGGATCGGCTACATGGTGAGCGGCGAGCCACGGAGCCTGGTGTTGATGAAGAAAGGCAGCGCCTGCTGCCTGGATATGCCTGACACCGCCATGGCGGGCGAGGCGTGCATCGCCTGGCACATGGGCCCGAAGCAATTGCGCGGCTTGGCCCCCGGCCGCTGATGGGTCAGTTCACGGCGCCCGGCGACTCGATGAGCTTCTTGGCATAGCCCAGGGCAAAACGCTGGGCTTTCTCCTCGCTGCTGAAGAGCTGGCTCACCTTCAGCCGCTGCACGTCTTCCGCATCCATCTCCGACACGTTCTTCTCGATCACCACCTCGGGACGATACATGCGCCTGCCCAAGGTGGCGTCGATGACGACGGTCACCGAGATGCGGTAGACGTCATGACCTAGACGATAGTCGAGCGACAGGGAATCCATAGGGGCCTTGCTAAGGTCTAGAACGTATCTTCAGCCGGATAGAACCCGGCTTCAAAAGCCGCCCCATGCATACGGGTGCAGGGATACTTCGCGTACCAATCGACCCGCGGAGCAGCCGACTTGGGTCGGCTGAAAGGCAGCACCGCAGCCTGACGGGGCCGTTCAGGGCTGTCCTCGGTGCGGATCGGCTGTGGCAGAAGTCGGGCCAGCATGGGCCGCATCCTAGGCCTGCCTGGTTAAATCCCGGTGACAGGCCCGTTTCAGGGCGGCTACAGGCCTCCCCGCACCCTGCTCTGTTGTAACAAAGGAGTAACACGCCTTACACACGCTCTTAATCCTCCGCCTGCAGAATACTGCGCAAGTGAAAGTAAAGGAGGACGAAATTATGGCCGTGCATCACATGAAGCCGCTGCGTTACCGCAGCATCTTCATATCCGACGTCCACCTTGGCTTCCGTGGCTGCCGCGCCGACTTCCTCCTCGATTTCCTCCGCAATACCGAATGTGAATATCTCTACCTGGTGGGCGACATCATCGACGTGTGGGAGATGAAGAACCGCATGTTCTGGCCCCAGGAACACAACAACGTCGTGCGCACCATCCTGGGCAAGGCCAAACACGACTCCAAGGTCATCTATATCCCCGGCAACCACGATGAAGTCTTCCGCGACTACGTCGGCATGGAGTTCGGCAACGTCTCCATCCAGAAGGATGCCATCCACGTCACCGCCGACGGCAAGCGCCTCCTGGTGCTGCACGGCGATGAGTTCGACAGCGTCATGCAGGTGAGCAAGTGGCTGGCCAAGCTGGGCAGCCGGGTCTATGACTGGCTACTGTACTGCAACCGCTGGGTCAACGTGATCCGCCGCAAACTGGGCTTCCCCTACTGGTCCCTGGCGGCTTACCTCAAGCACAAGGCCAAGAGCGCCGTGCAGTTCATCGGCGACTACGAGGAAGCCGTGGCCCGCGAGACCCTGAAACGCGGCGCGGACGGCGTGGTCTGCGGCCACATCCACCACGCCGAGATCGCCAAACGCCAGGGCGTGCTGTATTGCAACGACGGTGACTGGGTGGAATCCTGCACCGCCCTCATCGAGCGCCACGACGGCACACTCGAGATCCTCAACTGGGCGGAACACATCGCCGCCCGCGATGCAAAACCCGCGGCCCCGCGCCGTACCACCACGGCGGTGCCCGCATGAAGATCGCAGTCGTCATCGACACCTGGCTCCCCGAGGTGAACGGCGTCGTCACCACCATGCATAAGATCGTGGAGGAGTTGAAGGGTCTGGGGCATGAGACCCAGGTACTCTCCCATGCAGACGGCTTCAGCACCATCCCCATGCCGGGCTACAGCAGCATCCGCCTGGCCCTGTTCCCGCAGCGCAAGGTGAACCAGTGGCTGGACCGGGTGCAGCCGGATGCCATCCACATCTCCACGGAAGGCCCCCTGGGCGCCGCCGCGCGCCGCTACTGCATGAAACGCGGCCTGCACTTCACCACCTGCTACCACACCAAGTTCCCGGAATACATCCGCGCCCGGGCACCGATCCCGCTCTCCGTGGGCTACGCCTGGATCCGCAACTTCCACGCTCCGGCGAGCCGGCTCATGGTCTCCACGCCCTCGCTCATGCAGGAACTGGAGGACCGCGGGTTCAAGAACCTGGTGCATTGGGGCAAGGGCGTGGATACGGAATTGTTCCGCATCCGCGACAAGGGCTTCCTCAAAGACAAGCGGCCGATCTTCATGTATCTCGGTCGCGTCGCCGTGGAGAAGAACATCGAAGCCTTCCTCAGGCTGGAACTGCCCGGTTCCATGTACGTGGTAGGCGACGGTCCCGACCTGGAGACGCTGAAGAAGAGATATCCCAAGGTGATCTTCACCGGCTTCCGCCGCGGCGAGGAACTTGCCAAGACGCTCGCGGCCGCGGATGTGTTCGTATTCCCGAGCCGCACCGATACTTTCGGCCTGGTGCTGCTGGAGGCCATGGCCTGCGGTGTACCGGTGGCCGCCTACCCCGTCACCGGCCCGGTGGACGTAGTCACCCAGGGCGTCACCGGCTTCTGCAACGAAGACCTGGAGACGGCCGCTATCGCCTGCCTCGAGCTGGACGGCAAGAAGTGCCGCGCCTATGCGGAGAAGTTCAGCTGGAAGGGCGCCGCCGAGGAGTTCCTGCGCAACATGGTGCCGGCGCGGGAGGCCTCCGAACCGCAGGGCGAGCGCGCAGCAGCTTAGAGCCCGAGCACTGTAAAAAAAAGCCCGGCGAGAGCCGGGCTTTTCATTTCACAGCGCCTTGCGCTGCCAGCCCTCATCGGTACGCGTCACTTCGTAGGTCGGCCAGTACTTCTGGTCGAGCTTCAGGGTGATCACCTGGCCCGTGCCTTCCAAGTTGCGCACCGCGAGACGCACATTGTCCCGGTCCTTCAGGTCCTGGACCGCCTTGATGAAGCTGTCCATGTCCGGCGTGGCGACGCCGTTCACGCCGACGATGCGCCAACCGGCCACCAGTCCGTAACGGCTGGCCGGCGAGCCGAAATTGTAGAACCCCACCAACAGGCCCTCACTCGGTACTTGGCGCTGTGCCGCGGCCGCATGGTGCGGTTTTTGCAGCAGTGCGCCGGCCCATAGCAGGATGCGTTCGGTGCCGTCGCTGGGCAGTGCCACCGTGGAAGTCTTGATGTCCTTCACCGCCCCATCGCGCAGGATCGTCAAGTCCAGATCCTTCTGGGTGCTGGCCTTCTCCACCTGCCAGAACGTGGCCACCGGCTTCCCATCCACCGCCAGCAGCATGTCGCCGGTCTGCAGCAGTTGCTGCGCAGGCGTGTCAGCGGTGAGACGGGCCACCGCCAGGACTTCCCGCTTCTCAGGTGACACCTTACCGAGCTTCGCTGCCCAGTCATCCGGCAGGCCGAGCTTGCGGGCCTGGGCCATGGGCATGGGATAGAGTTCGGCGTCCAGGCTGCGCAACTCGCCGCCGGTCTCGACGCGGTGCACCATGTCCTGCACCACCTCCGCCGGGATGCCGCGCTGCACTTCCTGGGAATGGCTGCCGTCGTCGTATACGAAGCTCACCCACAGGGCCGCCACACGCCCGGACTTATCGAGCATCACGCCGGTCATGTTGTCCGGCGCGTTGACCAGGCTCAGCACTTCCAGGTTGGTGTCGCGGAAGCGCAGGGTGCGCGACAGTGGGAACACTACCGGGTCCTCCGAAGCCACGCGGGTCTCGAGACTGCTGAGGTTGCCGTCCGGCTGGTAGCCGACGATCTTCACGCTGTCGCCGGACCTGAGCTGGGTGGCCGCGAAGTTCACCGCTTTCACCGGCGTCTTGCCGATGAGTTTGGGATCGTATTGGATCATCGCCAGGTCATGCAGCGGGTTCACGTAGACGACCTTGCCCGGCACTTCCAGCGAGCTGGCGAAGGTGATCCGCACGTCGCCCATGGAGATCGGCACCGTATCCCGGTCCACGACCACGAGGCCTTTCGCCGCGTCCACCACCACGCCGGCGCCGACGTAGTGGGTCTCGCCGATGCCGTCCACCGCATAGGGCATGTCGAACTTCACATATACCAGCGAGGGCGCGAGTCTGTTCATGGCCGCATCGTTGTACTGCGGGTAACCCACCGTGGCAGGCTGCTGCGCCACCGGCACGGGCGGCGGAGCCAGGTCCACGCAGGGCCACTCGCCCGTCGCCGGGTCATGGGTACACCGGTCCGCCGGGAACCAGCGCCGATCCACGGTGATGAGACCCAGCACCGTCTGTTTCTTGTTGGAGAGATTGAAGTAACGCAGTCGCGCATGGGCGCCGTCCGGCAAGGTCGCGAGCGTCTTCTGGAAATCGTCCAGGTTCGCCACCGGATGGCCTTCCAGCTCGGTGATCACCGCGGCCCGGGCGACGCCGCCGGTGCCGAACACATACCCGGGATTGGCCACGTACACTCCGTGCACCGCGACGTTGTAGCCGCGGGCTGCCTGGAGTGACAGATCGTTCAGGGTGGAACCGCCGAACTCCAGGTAGGACTCGGGACTAAGCATGCCCAGGTCCTGCACCTTGATGCTGAAGGTCATGGGCTTGCCGCCGCGCACGATGTCGAAATCCAGGGACTTGCCCACGGACCGGTCCATGAGATCGTCCAGCGGCGTGAAAGTGGAGATCGGTTTGCCGTCCACCCTGAGCAGCACATCCCCCGGTTGCAGGAACAGGTCCGAGGGGCCGTCCGGCATCACCTGGTCCACCACCAGGAGGCCCGTGGCGTCGGGATACTGCTTGCGCAATTGCGCTTCCGTGTCCGCTGCGAGGCCGAGGCGCTCCAGTTCGTCGTAATACTGGTGCTGGAACACCGCCTGGATGGTGCCGCGGCTCACCGGCTTACCGGCTTCCACCAGCGCCAGTGCCGGTACCACCCGGTCCAGCGGCAGGAAGTAACTGGAGGCGGCGTCATTGCGTGCCCCGGCATTCAGCGCGATCACATCGCCGTCGATGTTGATCACCGGTGAACCCGAGGAGCCACCGGTGGAACCGGAGACCGCCTGGAAGTAGAAGGTATTGAAGTCGTTGTAGCCGCCGGCGCCGTAGGTCGGCGCATCGCGATCGATGCGCGCCAGGGTGCCGGACAGGATCGACAACTGTTCGCCGGCGTCGTTGCCGATGATGCGGATGTCCGTCCCCACCTTGGCTTGGTCCGGCGCGAGTTTCAGTGACACCGGATGGATGTACTTGAGCGCGGCAGGGTCGTACTGGTAGAGGCCGAAGTCATGCACCGGGTCGTGGTAGAGCTGTTTCAGCGTCACCACCTCGTGGTCCTGGAACACCGCTTCCGCCACCACCGGCCCCGGTGTCACCACGTGCCGGTTGGTGAGGATGATCCCGTGTTCCGCATCCACCACGAAACCGGTGGCCTGACCGGTCAGGTTCCACTCCGTGTCGAAGGCGCGCGGCGCATCCACCCGGATGGAGACCACCGAGGGCGAGACCTTGGCGAGGGTCGCATCCCAGGCCTGCTGGCTGTCGGCGCTATAGGCCCCATCCGTGGCGGCGAGAGCGAAGACCAGGGACAGGAGCAGCAGGAGACGTTTCATGAGGGGTCCGATTGGAAAAGTGAAGGCTTAAGGTATTCGAGTATGGGCTTTCAGGAAAGTTCGGGAAGTGTCGTACCGAAGGCGCTCTCGTAACGCTTGGCGAACTCTTCGCGTGTGAAATGATGGTTCTGGGTGCCCTTGTGGGCGATCTTGATGGAACCCATGAGCGAGGCGATCTGGCCGCTGGTCTCCCAGTCCAGACCGTGGGTGATGCCGTACAAGAGGCCGGCGCGGAATGAATCGCCGCAACCGGTGGGGTCCACCACCGCCTCGGCCTTCACGGTCTCGATATCCACACGCCGGCCTTGGGAATAGATCACCGACCCCTTGCTGCCCCAGGTGACGATCAATGCCTTCACGCGTTCCGCGATCTGGTAAGCCGTGAGACCGGTCTTCTGTTCCAGCATGGAGGATTCGTAGTCGTTCACCGCTACCCAGTCGGCGAGTTCGATGAAGCGCAGCAGGTCTTCCTTACCGAAGAGTGGCAGGCCCTGGCCGGGATCGAACATGAAAGGGATGCCGGCTTTATGGAACTGTTCCGCGTGCTGCTTCATGGCTTCGCCACCATCCGGCGAGACGATCCCGAGGGTGATCCCCTCAGTAAGGGGCACCTTCTGTTCATGGGCATTACCCATGGCGCCGGGATGGAAAGCAGTGATCTGGTTGTCATGCACGTCGGTGGTGATGAAGGCCTGTGCGGTATAGGCCCCGGCGATCTCTTTTATATAGGTGCGCGGGATCTGCTGCTTATCCATCCACTCGGCGTAGGGAGCGAAATCCATGCCCACAGTGGCCATGGGCAGGCCCGTCTCACCCAGCAGCTTCAGGTTGTAGGCGATGTTGCCGGCGGTACCGCCGAACTCGCGGCGGATCTGCGGCACCTGGAAGCACACGTTCAGGCTGTGGATCTTGTCGGGAAGGATGTGGTCCTTGAACGCTTCGGGGAACACCATGATGGTGTCGAAGGCCAGCGAACCACAGACCAAAATCGTCATGTTAGGAACCCTGAATCTGGAAGGTTAACCCCTGAGGGAAAAAGACTACCTGAAAAGCGTCGCGAGCGCAGGCGCATCGCATGCGATGCGCGGGTGGGCAGGATGCCCGCCCAGCATTTCGTGGAGCAGGACAGCGCAACGAAATGGGGCTAGGCGAGTCCTCGCGCTCGCTGCTCTCGCACACCCCTGTGTTCCGCGGCACGTACGCATCCTGCTACAGACAACGCCCTGCCAAGCGCAGCAGCTTTTCAGACGAAGAAGCGCGGCAAGAGGATACAGGCCCAGATGACCGTGGCGAGAAGCAGACTGATCATGACCGCCGCTGACCCTAAGTCCTTGGCCAGACCCGAGAGCGCGTGGCGCTCGATGCTGATGCGGTCCACCACCACTTCGACGGCCGTGTTCAAGAGTTCGACGATCATCACCTGCAGGATGGCGGCGGCCAGGAGCGCACGCTCCACGCCGCCGTGGCCCAGCCACAGCCCCAGCGGGATCAGCACCACCGCACCCAGCACTTCCAGGCGGAAGGCCTCCTCGTTGCGGAAGGCCCAGGCCAGCGCAGTGAAACCGACGCTGGTGGCACGTTGCAGACGCGCCAGCCCGGAGAGCCCATCGCTGGCGCGTCCGCTGATCGTCATCCGAGTGCCTTCAAGGCGGCGTCATAGTTCGGCTCGTTGGCGATGTCCGAGACCATCTCCGTGTGCACCACCTTGTCGTCCTTATCCAGCACCACCACCGCGCGGGCGGTGACACCGGCCAGCGGGCCGTCCTTGAGCCACACGCCGTAGCTGTCGCCGAACTCGCGGCCGCGCATCATGGAGAGCGTGATCACGTTAGGCAGGTTCTCGTTGCCGCAGAAGCGCGACTGGGCGAAGGGCAGGTCCGCGGAGACCATCAGCATCACCGTGTCGGCGTGGGCCTTGGCGTGCTCGTTGAACTTGCGCGTGGAGAGCGCGCAGACCGGGGTGTCGATGCTGGGATAGATGTTCAGCACCTTCTTCTTGCCCTTGAAGTCCGCCAGGGAGACATCCTTCAGGTCTTTGTTGACCAGGTGGAAGTCCGGGGCCTTGCTGCCGACCTTCGGCAGCTCGCCGCTGGTGTTTACGGGATTTCCACGCAATGCGATCTTGGCCATGGTCTAGTCCTCCATTCCGTTTGACCCAGCTTTCAGCGCTGGGACAGGTTGAACGTCAATCCGTAGGGGTCGCGCAGGTAGAGCCGCGGCAACTCCGGGTCCTCTTCCACCAACTGACAGCCCGCCGCCAGCAGTTTCTGCTTCGCCGCCTGCAGGTCCGGTACCAGGAACTCGAATACCGGGCCGGGTCGCTTGCCCTGCTCGACGAAGAGCTGGACACCGCCCGCCTCGAAGCCGGTGCAATGCCCGTACTCTTTCGAGACCTTGAGTCCCAGGGTCTCGCCGTAGAACTTCAAGGCCCGTCCCATATCCTCCACCTGGATGATGACATCGCGGGTGGCGTTGAAGGCAGGTCTATTCATAGTCCGTGAGCGGCGGGCAGCTGCACATCAGGTTGCGGTCGCCGTAGACGTTGTCGGCGCGGCCCACCGGCGCCCAATACTTGCGGCGGCGCAGCGAAGGCACGGGATAGGCCGCTTGCTCACGGCTGTACTTGTGCTGCCAATCGTCCGCCGTCACGATCTCCGCGGTATGGGGGGCGTGCTTCAGCGGGTTGTCTTCCCGGTCCAGCTTGCCCTCCTCCACCGCGCGGATCTCCCCGCGGATGGCGATCATGGCCTCGATGAAGCGGTCCAGTTCGTGCTTGGATTCGGATTCGGTCGGTTCCACCATCAGCGTGCCGGGCACCGGGAAGCTCATGGTGGGCGCATGGAAACCGTAGTCGGTGAGGCGCTTGGCCACGTCGTCCACGCTGATGCCGCTCGCATCCTTGATGGGACGCAGATCCAGGATGCACTCGTGGGCCACGAGGCCGCCGGGACCGCTGTACAGCACCGGGTAATGGAGCGCGAGCTTCTTCGCCAGGTAGTTGGCGTTGAGGATCGCCGCCTCGGTGGCCGCGATGAGGCCGGAAGCGCCCATCATGGCCACGTACATCCAGGAGATGGGCAGGATCGAGGCGGAGCCGTAAGGTGCGCCGGCCACGGCGCCGATGCCTTCGTTGCCGCGCACATAACCCACGGAACGCGCATTGGGCAGGAACTTGGCGAGGTGCGGACCCACCGCTACGGGGCCGACGCCCGGGCCGCCGCCGCCATGGGGGATGCAGAAGGTCTTGTGCAGATTCAGATGCGAGACGTCGCCGCCAAAATGACCCGGCGCCGCGAGGCCCACCATGGCGTTCATGTTGGCGCCGTCCACGTACACCTGGCCGCCATTGGCATGCACGATGTCGCAGATCTGGCGCACGCCCGCCTCGAACACGCCGTGGGTCGAGGGGTAAGTGATCATGATGCAGGCCAGCTTGTCCTTATGCTGCTCGGCCTTGGCCTTGAGGTCGGCGATATCCACGTTGCCGTTGTCGTCGCAGGCCACCACCACCACCTGCATGCCGGCCATGTGCGCCGACGCGGGGTTGGTGCCATGGGCAGAGGACGGGATCAGGCATATGTCGCGCTGTGACTCACCGCGGGAGGCGTGATAGGCGTGGATGATGAGCAGCCCGGCATATTCGCCCTGGGAACCGGCGTTGGGCTGCAGTGACACCGCCGCGTAGCCGGTACAGGCCACCAACATCTGCTCCAGCTCCGCGATCATGTCGCGGTAACCCACGGTCTGGGTGTCCGGCGCGAAGGGGTGCACGTGCGCGAACTCCGGCCACGAGACCGGCAGCATCTCGCTCACGGCATTGAGCTTCATGGTGCAGGAGCCCAGCGGGATCATGCTGCGGTCCAGCGCCAGATCCTTGTCGGCCAGCTCACGCAGGTAACGCAGCATCTCGTGTTCGGAATGATGCACGTTGAAGATCTTGTGGGTGAGATAGGCGCTCTTGCGCTCGAGGGCGGCGGGCCAGGCATGGCCGACGTCCTTCTCCAGGGCCGCGAAGTCCGGCAGGCTGCCGGCCTTGCCGGTGGCCGTGGCCAGCAGCGACCAGAGCTTCTCCACGTGCTCGCGGCTGATGGTCTCGTCCAGCGAGATGCCCACGTGGGCATCGTCCACCTGACGCAGGTTCATGCGCTTGGCATTGGCGGCGTGATGCACGGCGGCGGTATTGCCGGCGGTGCGCACCGTCAGGGTATCGAAGAAATGTTCATTGACCGGTGCGAGGCCCAGCTGCTTGAGGCCCGCCGCCAGTACGCTGGTCAGGCGGTGCACGCGCTCGGCGATGGTGCGCAAGCCCTTGGGGCCGTGATACACGGCGTACATGCTGGCCATGATGGCGAGCAAGGCCTGCGCAGTGCAGATGTTGGACGTGGCTTTCTCGCGGCGGATGTGTTGCTCGCGGGTCTGCAGCGCCAGGCGCAAAGCCGGCTTGCCCTGCGCGTCGACGGTGACGCCGACCAGGCGTCCGGGCATGGCACGCTTGAAGTCATCCTTGGTGGCGAGGTACGCGGCATGCGGACCGCCGAAACCCATCGGCACGCCGAAGCGCTGGGTGTTGCCCACTGCCACATCCGCGCCCCACTCGGCGGGCGGAGTCAGCAGCGTGAGCGCCAGCAGGTCGGCGGCGGCGATGACGGCCGCGCCCTTGGCGTGCAGCTTCTCGGCCACGGCGCGGTAATCCCGCACTTCGCCACCCGCACCCGGGTACTGGAACAGCGCACCGAAACAATCGGTGCCGGCGGCGTCTTCCGCCTTGCCTACCACCACCTTCAGGTTCAGCGGCTTGGCGCGGGTCTGCACCACCTCGATGGTCTGGGGCAGCACGTCGTCCGCCACGAAGAATGTGTTCGAATCAGACTTGCTCATGCGCTTCACTAGCGTCATGGCTTCCGCGGCGGCGGTGGATTCATCCAGCATCGAGGCGTTGGCGATGTCGAGGCCGGTGAGGTCCGTGACCATCTGCTGGAAGTTCAGCAGCGCCTCCAGGCGGCCCTGGGAGATCTCCGGCTGGTAGGGCGTGTACGCGGTGTACCAGGCCGGGTTCTCGAAGATGTTGCGCAGTATCACGCCGGGGGTATAGGTACCGTAGTAACCCTGGCCGATGAAGGTCTTGAACACGCTGTTCTTGGCGGCCAGCAGCTTGAGCTGCGCCAGCGCCTCATGCTCGGATTTGGGCTCGGAGAAACGGCCCAGCGGCAGCGGCTCCTTGCGGCGGATGTTGGCGGGGACGATGGCATCCATCAGCGCCGCGCGGCTGGCGAATCCCAACTCCTTCAGCATGGCCTTCTGTTCGTCGGAGTCCGGGCCGATGTGGCGGCCGCTGAAGGCGTCGTGCTGTTCCAGGGTGCTGAGTGGGGTACGGGCGGTCATGTTCGGCGTCGGGTCTCTTGGTGGCGAAGGGCCCGCAAGGGCCCTTCCTGGATATAAGGTTCGGATCCGCAGCTTCAAGCCACCGTCAGTGGGCTTCGTCCGCCAGGAACTTCTCATAGGCCTTGGCATCCATCAGGCCGTCCACATCCTTGGCGTTGGCGGGCTTGAGCCGCATGAGCCAGGCGCCATAGGCATCCTTGTTGATCATCTCGGGGGTATCGTTCAGGGCTTCGTTGCCCTCGACGACATCACCAGCGACGGGGCTGTACACGTCGGATGCGGCCTTCACGGATTCCACCACGGCGAAGCTCTCGCCAGCCTTCAGGCTGCGTCCCTTCTTCGGCGGCTCCACGAACACGAGATCGCCGAGCGCGGCCTGAGCATGGTCGGTGATGCCTATGGCGGCCACGCCGTCGGCGCCGAGCTTCACCCATTCATGGCTCTTGGTGTACTTCAGGTCGGCGGGGATCTTGCTCATCGCGCTCTCCAGCTTGAGTTCGTTTCAGACTTTGACTATGGCTTTGCCGTTGCGGGCGAAAGGTGGCTTCACCACCCGCGCCCTGAGAAGCTTGCCGCGGATGTCCACCTGCACCTCATCGCCGGTGGCGACGGGCACGCGTGCCAGGGCGATGGAGCGGTCCAAGGTCGGTGAGAAGGTGCCGCTGGTGATCTCGCCCTCACCGGCGCTGCTCACCACCTTCTGGTGACCGCGCAGCACACCCTTGTCTTCCAGCACCAGGCCGACGAGCTTGCGGCGCGGGCCCGCGTCGCGCTGGGAGGTGAGAGCCTTGCGGCCGATGAAGTCGCGGTCGTTGGGTTCCCAGGCGATGGTCCAGGCCAAGCCCGATTCGAGCGGCGTCACGCCCTCGTCCATGTCGGAGCCGTACAGGTTCATGGCCGCTTCCAGGCGCAGCGTATCGCGCGCGCCCAGGCCCGCGGGTTTGACGCCTGCCTTCAGGAACTTCTGCCAATAGTCCGCGCCCTGCTCTGCTGGGAGCATGATCTCGAAACCGTCTTCGCCGGTGTAGCCGGTGCGCGCCACGAACAGGTCCTCGCCTTCCAGCGCGCTGAAGGGTTTGAGCGCCAGCGCCGGTTCACGCAAGGCCGCCGGCAGTACCGAAGCGGCTTTCTCGCGCGCCTTCGGTCCCTGCACCGCGATCATCACCACCTGACGTTCGGTGAGCTTGATCGAATACGGCTGGGCTTGCTGGTTGATCCAGGCCAGGTCTTTGTCATGGGTGGCGGCGTTCACCACCATGCGGAACCAGCCGTCACGCATGTAATACACGATCAGGTCGTCGATGATGCCGGCCTGGTTGTTGAGCATGCAGCTGTAGAGCGCCTTGCCGGGCTCCTTGAGCTTGGCCACGTCGTTGGCCAGAAGGTGGCGCAGGAACTCGGCGACCCGCGGGCCTTCCATGTCCACCACCGTCATGTGCGAGACGTCGAACATTCCGGCATCGCTACGCACCGCGTGGTGCTCGTCGATCTGCGAACCGTAGTTCACCGGCATATCCCAGCCGCCGAAGTCGACCATGCGCGCACCGGCTGCGACATGGGAGTCATAGAGGGATGTGCGCTTGCCCATGCTTGTTTGGATCGTCCGCGGTGGCTGAAAATCAAAAGGCGGTGGGAGACCCACCGCAGTTTTAACATACGTCTGAAAAATCCATCCCAGGATTTTTCAGACTCGGCGAGACCGGCATATGCTCGGACTCGCCTCCGCCGAATCAGGCACTTGGGTGCCTGATTCGCGTGCGGTGCATCCGTGCACCGCGAAGCCGAAAAATCTGGTTTCCGGAGGCCGAAAATGATACCGGAAAGGGGGGTAGCGTTCCATGCCGCCGTCCGGCATCTTCCGGTAGAGTGAGGCCTCGTTTTCGGGGGAAATCCGCGGGATGGCCAAGATACTCATGGCCTGGGAACTGGGCGCCGGGTACGGGCATCTGGCCCCTCTCCTCACCCTCGCCCGACCGCTCAAAGCTGCGGGACATGAGGTCAGCTTCGTGGTGCGGGACGTGGTGGCCGCCGAGGCGGTGCTGGCAGGTAGCGGCATCCCCTTCTATCCGGCGCCGGCCAACTTCTCACCCTCCGGTGCGGTCACGCTGCACAGTTATCCCCAGATCCTGCTCAGCACTGCATTCAACCACGCCGATGAAGTCAGGGCGCGGGTGCGTGCCTGGCGATCCCTGTTTGAGATGCTGAAGCCGGCCGTGCTGGTGGCCGATCACGCCCCCACCGCGCTGCTGGCAGCCCGCGGCGGCCCGATGCGCTGCGTGATCACCGGCAACGGTTTCGTGCTGCCGCCGGATGTCTCGCCGTTGCCGGAGCTCCGGCCTTGGGCGCCGGCGGACCCCAAACTTCTGGCGGATGCCGAGGCGCAAGCACTGCAGCAGATGAACGATGTCGCGCGACGACTTGGGGCGCCGCTCTTCACCCGCGTCGCGGACCTGTACGCCGGTACGGCACCGGCCTTGTTCACCTTCCCCGAACTCGACAACTATGCGGCGCTGCGCGCTGGCGCAGATTACTGGGGCGTCCTGCCGGGTCCGGGCGGTGCCGCGCCGCGCTGGCCCGCGGGCTCGGGCAAGCGCGTGTTCTTCTACGGGCAGCCTTTCCCGAGCCTGGCCGGAGTGCTGGAGTCCTTGGCCGGCGCGGCCCATCGCACGCTGGTCTACATACCCAAGCTCGCGCCGGAACTGCGCCGCTTCGCCGGGCCCCGGCTCGTCTTCGCCGGCACGCTGCAGGACATGGCCGCCGTCACCCGCGACTGCGATGCCGCGGTGATGACCAGCGGCCACAGCACCGTGGCTGCGATGTTGCTGGCGGGGAAGCCGGTGGTGGTCCTGCCCCAGCACCTGGAGATGTTCCTCATCGCACGCGGTATCGAGGAGAGCGGTGCGGGGCTCGCAGCACCGGCGCTGAAGCGTGAAGGCATCCTCCGCAAACTGGCGCGAGTTCTGGACGAACCCTCCTTCGGCGAAAAGGCGCGGGCCATCGCCCAGAGGCATCGCGACTGGGATACCGCAAGCGCGGTCACGAAGTTCACGGCGCTGGTGACGCGCCTGGCGGCGGAACGCTGACATGGCACATGTCGTCATGTGTTGGGAACTGGGCGGCGACTTGGGCCACGTGGCGCGCATGAAGCCGCTGGCGGAAGCGCTGCACCGGCATGGGCACCAGGTCAGCTTCATCGTGCGCGAATGCCTGCCGGCAGAACGGCTGCTCGATCCCGAGAACTTCCGTTGGTTCCAGGCGCCCTATCAGAACGAGGCGGTGCCCGATCCCCGGCTGCCTACCCGGAACCTGGCCGAGGTGATGCATAACACCGGTTTCCACGCCTCAGCCAATCTAGCCGGCCGCGTACGAGCCTGGCGCAGGCTCTTTGCTCTGCTCGATCCAGATCTCCTGGTATTCGACCATAGCCCCACGGCTCTCCTGGCGGCGCGCGGCCTGAAGATCCCCCGTGTCGTGCTGGGCACGGGCTTCGGCATCCCGCCGTCGGTATCGCCGTTCCCAGCCTTCGCCGCGGACGATGCGGCCCCGGACCTGGTCGCCTCGGAAGCCCGGGTCACCGTCACCGTAAACGATGCGCTGCAGAGCTTGGATGAATCGCCCATCGCGCGTCTTGCAGACATCTACACGGCGGAGGCGAACGTGTTCTTCACGTTCCGGGAACTGGACCATTACCTCGGGCGCGATGCGGGAGACTATTGGGGGCCGACCCAACAGGATGCAGGAGTGGCTCCCACCTGGCCGCCGGGCGACGGCAAGCGTGTATTCGCCTACTTGAAGCCTTTCGATACGCTCGCTGCGTTGCTCGCGACCCTGCGCGACGCCGGCCACCCGACGCTCATCTATCTCGGCAAGGGCGCCGAAGATATCCGCAGGGGGTTTGAAGGCGGCAATCTGGCTTTCTCGGACCGGCCCGTGGACTTGCGTGCCGCGGTCGCGGGGGCGGACCTGGTGGTCTGCCATTCCGGTCACGGCACCATCAGTGCCGCGCTGCTGGCCGGCAAACCGCTGCTGCTGTTGCCGCTCAATATGGAACAGCGCATGCTGTCGGCCCGGGTGATAGAGGCGGGCGCGGGTCTCGCAGCGCCGGCCTTGGCCCCGGAAGGGATGCGGCAGAAGTTCCAGCGGCTCATGGCCGAGCCCGCCTTCACCGAGGCGGCACGGGCTTTCGCGGAACGTTATGCCTCGCTCAATGTCGAAACCATCCCGGAACGCTTCACGGCGCTCGCGGAAAGATTGATCGCATCGGAGGTCCCATGAAACTGCGCTACTGGTCCCTGCTCGGCTTGTCGCTCCTTGCCCTATTACCAGGGGGGGTTGCGGTCGCCGCGGACAACGCCCAGACCACCGCCTTGCACCAGCTCTTCGACCGGGAGTGGGATCGCAACATGCGCGAGAACCCGATCTACGCCTCGGATCTGGGCGATTACCGCTACAACGACAAGTGGCCGGACGTCAGCCTGGCCGCCGTCCAGAAGCGCCACGCCGAGGACCAGCAGGCCTTGGCGGACCTCCTCAAAATAGATCGCAGCGCCCTTTCCACCCAGGACCAGGTGAGCTACGACCTGTTCAAATGGCTGGGCGACGACGACAACGACTCCTACAAGTTCCACGAATACCTGTTCCCGCTTAACCAATTGGACGGCATCCAGACCATCGGCGACATCGCCACCCAGTCGCTGCGTTTCGAGACCGCCAAGGACTACCAGGACTGGCTGACGCGCCTCAAGACTTTCGGCCCGTACATGGACCAGACCATCGCACTCCTGCAACAGGGCGTGGACGAGCAGCGGGTGCTGCCGAAGGTGGTGGCAGACCGTATCCCGCAGCAGATCTCCGACAACATCGTGGCGGACGTCACCAAGACCCCCTTCTACGCACCATTCCTGAAGCGCCCCGGCTTCATCGACACCAAGACCTTCGCCGCCATGCAGGCTGAAGCCAAGGACAGCATCAGCAACGTGGAGATGCCGGCCTTCAAGAAGCTCGGAGACTTCTTCACCCACACCTACCTGCCCAAGGCCCGCACCGCGCTGGCGGTGACTACCCTCCCGGATGGCCAGGCCTACTACGACTATCTGGTGCGGCACTTCACCACCACCGACGAGACCCCGCAGCAGGTGCACGACATCGGCCTGGCGAAGGTGAAAGAGATCCACGCGCGCATGGAGCAGGTGATCAAGGACAGCGGCTTCAAGGGTGACTTCGCCGCCTTCCTGAACTACCTGCGCACGGATCCGAAGTTCTACTACAAGAACCCGGACGACCTGCTGGAGGCTTACCAGGCCGAAGCCAAGATCATCGACCCCCTGCTGGTGACGGAGTTCGGCCACATGCCGCGCGTGCCCTGGGGCGTGTCCGTGATCCCCATGGATCAGGCACCCAACACCTATCCCGCCTATTCCATGCAGCCCTCGGCGGACGGCAAGCGTGCGGCCTTCATGGCAGTGAACCTGTACAAGCCGGAGACCCGGCCCAAGTACGAGATCCCCGTACTCACCTGTCACGAGGGCCGTCCCGGCCACGCCATGCAGATCCCGCTGGCCATGGAGATGACGGACCTGCCGCAGTTCCGCCGCAACGGCTATTTCAACGTCTATGGCGAAGGCTGGGCCCTGTATTCGGAGACCCTCTGTGAAGAGATGGGCGTGTACAAGGATCCCAAGACCGGCAAGCCCGACCCCTACAAGATGTTCGGCATGCTCTCCTACCAGATGTGGCGCGCGGTGCGGCTGGTGGTGGATACCGGCATCCATGAGTACGGCATGACGCGCGAGCAGGCAGTGAAGATGTTCAAGGACAACACCGCGCTCACCGACCAGAACATCGGCACCGAGGTGGACCGCTATATCGCCTGGCCGGGCCAAGCGCTCTCCTACATGACCGGCGAGATCAAGATCCAGGAGCTGCGCAAGCACGCCGAGGACAAGCTGGGGCCCAAGTTCGACATCCGCGGCTTCCACGATGTGATCCTGGAGACCGGCACGGTGCCCCTGAGCGTGCTGGAGAAAGTGGTGGACAGCTGGATCGCGGCGCAGCAACAGAAACCTGCCTCCGCGCTGGTGGGTGCCGCTCCCGGGATCAGGGGCTGATCTTTCTATATCCGCTAAAGACCAAGGCCCGCTCCCTATGGGAGCGGGCCTTTTCTTTGCCCGTCCAGTATCTATATGGGACTCAGACAGCCAGCATCTGCTCCAGAGCGGCTCGTGCCTGACTTGCATCCGGCTCCGGCACCGTGATGCGGTTCACCACCTTGCCTTCCGCCAGATTCTCCAGCGTCCACGCGAAATGCTGCGGATCGATCCGGTACATCGTCGAGCACATGCACACCATCGGCGACATGAAGTGCACGTTCACACCCTTGCCCTTCATCTCCTCGTGCAGGCGGTTCACCAGGTTCAATTCCGTGCCCACCAGCCAGCGGCTGCCGGATTCAGCCCGGTGCACGGTGTCGAGGATATATTCGGTGGATCCCACGTAGTCCGACTTCAGGCACACCTCATAGGCGCTCTCCGGATGGCAGATGACCTTGGCCTCCGGGTACTTGGCGCGGAAGGCGTCGATGTGTTCCGGACGGAACATCTGATGCACCGAGCAGTGGCCGTTCCAGAGCAGCACCTTGGCCTTGCGGATCTGCTCAGGGCTAAGGCCGCCCATGGGCCTGTGGAAGTCCCACACCGCCATCTCATCCAGCCCCAGCCCAAGCTTGTGTCCGGTCCAGCGGCCGAGATGCTGGTCCGGGAAGAACAGCACCTTCTCGCGGCGCTGGAAGGCCCATTGGAGGATGCCCGGAGCGTTGGTGCTGGTGCAGACGATGCCGCCATGGCGACCGCAGAAGGCTTTGAGGTCCGCTGCCGAATTGATGTAAGTGATCGGTGTGATCTGCTCATCCGGCGACAGGACCGTGGCGAGTTCCCGCCAAGCGGTCTCCACCTTGGCCAGGTTCGCCATGTCCGCCATGGAGCAGCCGGCAGCCAGGTCCGGGAGGATCACCTGCTGCTCGGGCTTGGAAAGGATGTCCGCCACTTCCGCCATGAAATGTACGCCGCAGAACACGATGTATTCGGCATCGCACTCGGAGGCGAGGCGCGCGAGCTTCAGGGAGTCGCCGGTCTTGTCCGCGTGGCGATACACCTCGACTCGCTGGTAGTGATGGCCGAGGACCATCAGCCGATGCCCAAGCCTGGCCTTGGCGGCGCGGATGCGTGCGTCGCAGCTCTGGTCATCGAGGTCGGAATAGAGTTCGTAAGCGAGTGCGGGGACGGCCATTCAACTCTCGGGGACGCCGGCAGGCCGGCGATTGACGGGATATTTTACACCTGGGGGCGGGCAGGTAATAAGGCAAGGATGGCAGCCTGGTCCGTACCGGAACCAGCGGCTTCCGCCGCCTGTTCCCGTGGTAACCATCTGGAATCCACGTGCTCGGGTGACAGGCTTATGTCGCAAACGGCCGGCAACGACAGGTGGAATACGTATTCCGTGTTTTCGTGGACATCCGGTGCGTAGCGATGCCGCCAGGCGGGATGGATGGGATAGCGGTTGATGACGCCGCCATCGGCCAGCCCCATATCACCTTCGAGGCCGGTCTCCTCCCGCAACTCACGGCGCGCCGCCTTCAGGGGCGTCTCCCCTTCCAGGAGACTGCCGGTGACGGATTGCCAAAAGCCTTCCGGTTCATGCCGCAACAATTGGAGCACTTGGCCATCGTCCGTGTGGACGATGACCAATACTGATTCCGGCCTTTTGAATATGCTCACGCGAAACAGATCGGACTGCGGTCCAGGGACGGACCGCGCATTCCCCGACAGGGGAATGGAGCCGGGCGAGAACCGCGCTTCTCGCCCGGCGAGCTGAAAAAGTCCAGGACGGACTTTTTCAGCTTACGTTCAAGAGGAGGCTGGTCCACCGGCCGACGGCAGCTTGACGCGGATGTGCAACTCCTTGAGCTGCTCCTCGCTGGCCGTGCCCGGCGCATCCGTAAGCGGATCCCAGGCGGTCTGGGTCTTGGGAAAGGCGATGACTTCGCGGATGTTGGGTGCGCCCACCATGAGCATCACCAATCGATCGATGCCGAAAGCGATACCGCCGTGGGGCGGGCAACCGGACTTCAGGGCATCCAGCAGGAAGCCGAACTTCGCTCGTGCTTCTTCGTCGCTGATACCCAGCATGCGGAACACCGCCGCCTGCATCGGCTGGTCGTGGATACGGATGGAACCGCCGCCCAACTCGGTACCGTTCAACACCATGTCATAGGCGCGGGAACGGATGCCGCCCGGATCCTTAGCTAGTGCTTCCGGATCGTCCACCCGCGGCGCGGTGAAGGGGTGATGCAGGAATATCCAACGCTTGTCCTTCTCGTCCCACTCGAAGGCCGGGAACTCCACCACCCAAAGCGGCGCCCACTTGCCCTGCACCAGCTTGCGGTCGTGGCCGAGCTTCAGGCGCAGTGCGCCGAGCGCGTCCGAGACCACCCGTGCCTTGTCGGCGCCGAAGAAGATCAGGTCGCCATCCTCAGCGCCGGTGCGCTTCAGGATGCCGGCGACGGCCTCGTCCGACAGGAACTTCACGATAGGCGACTGCAGGCCTTCCTTGCCCTTGGACGTATCGTTCACCTTTATATAGGCGAGGCCCTTGGCGCCATAGCGCGCCACGTAAGCAGTGCAGTCGTCGATCTCACTGCGCGGCATCTCGCCGCCTTTCGGCAGGCGCAAGGCCGTGACCCGGCCGGCCGGATCGTTGGCGGGGCCGGCGAACACCTTGAACTCACAGGTCTTGACCAAGTCCGCCACATCCACGAGTTCCAGCGGGATACGCAGGTCCGGCTTGTCGGAACCGTAGCGACGCATGGCCTCGTCGTAGCTCATGCGCGGGAAGGGGTTCGGCAGATCCACGTCCAGCACCTGCTTGAAGGTGTGGCGGATCATGGCTTCCATGATGCCCGTGATCTGCTGTTCGTCGAGGAACGAGGTCTCCACGTCCAGCTGGGTGAACTCCGGCTGGCGATCGGCACGCAAGTCCTCATCGCGGAAGCAGCGCGCCACTTGATAGTAACGGTCGAAACCGGCCATCATGAACAGCTGCTTGAATATCTGCGGCGACTGGGGCAGCGCGAAGAAGCGGCCCGGATGGGTACGACTCGGCACCAGGTAGTCGCGCGCGCCTTCTGGCGTCGGCTTGGTCAGGATCGGCGTCTCGAGATCGATGAAGCCGTGCTGATCGAGGTAGTTGCGCAGGGTGCTGACGATCTTGTGGCGCAGGCGCAGGCGCTGCTGCATCACGGGGCGGCGCAGGTCTACGTAACGGAACTGCAGACGGCGCTCCTCGTTAATGTCCTCATCGTCCAGCATGAAGGGCGGGGTCTCCGCCTTGTTCAGGAGCTGCATCTCGGCAGCCAGCAGTTCCACCTTGCCGCTGGCAAGATGTGCGTTCTCGGTGCCGGCCGGACGCTTGCGTACCTTGCCCTTCACGCTCACCACGTACTCGCTGCGCAGGCGCTCGGCATCCACGAACAGGGCGGCACGGTCCGGATCGAACACCACCTGCACCAGTCCCTCGCGGTCGCGCAGGTCCACGAAGATCACGCCGCCATGGTCACGGCGCTTGTGCACCCAACCGGCCAGTTGGACTTCTTTGTCCAGCAGGGATTCGTCGACCTGACCGCAATAATGACTACGCATTGAAAATCCTGAAAATCCGTTAGTTAATTATCCGATAAACCGTAAGAACCGGCCAAAACGAGGGATTTTGGCCTCTGGCAAGGCGCGGACGCCGGAGGACCCGGAGCGTACTCCTGGTGTACGTGAGGAGTCCGAGGGTGGCCGCAACACCGCCAGAGGGCAAAAGACCCGTTTTGGGGGCGGCGAATATTAAGGTTCGCGATGTGGGTGTGCAAGTTCCGGGAGAGTGTCGCCTCCGGTGATCTCGTTACGCGCTGCGGGCCTGGGCCAGGGCGGCACGATCACGCCCAGGGAGATGATCATCTTGAGGGCCTCGTCCACGCTCATCTCCAGCTCGATCATGTCGTCCCGGGGGACCAGCAGCAGGAAGCCCGAGGTGGGATTGGGAGTGGTGGGGACGAACACGCTCACCATGTGCTCCGGCAGCTTGGCGTTCACCTCGCCCAGGGACTCGCCGGTCTGGAAGGCCAGGCTCCAGGTGTCCTTCTGCGGATAGCGGATCAGCACCACCTTGCTGAAAGAGCGGCCCTTGTTGGAGAACATGGTGTCGGATATCTGCTTGACGGCGGAATACACCGAACGCACCAGCGGGATGTGCTCGAGGAGTTCCGCGCCCAGCCGCAGCAGCGTGCGGCCCAGGTAGTTGCTGGCGACGAAGCCCGTCAGCAGCAGTACCACCACCACCATGATCACCCCGAGCCCCGGGATGTTGAAGCCGAACAGGTTGGACGGCTGCCAGTCGTGGGGCAGGAGCGTCACCGCCTTGTCCATGTAGTCGATGAAGAACTTGAAGACGAAGATGGTGACGCCCAGCGGGATCCAGATCACGAGACCCGTGAACAGGTAGCGGCGCAGGCGCGCCATGAGCGGGCGTTTGCCCGGAGTGGTCTGGACATCGGTCATGTATCGGCTGCCTTGGATTTATTGCCGCCCTTGGGCGGTTTGTCGGACTTGGATTGAGCCTGCTCTTTCCTGGCAGGCTTGGATTCTTCCTTGGCGGCGGGCTTGTCTTCCTTGCCGCCGTCCGCCAGGTTCTTCTTCTTGCCGGATTTGAAGTCAGTCTCGTACCAGCCGCCGCCCTTGAGGCGGAAAGACGGTGCCGACAGGAGCTTCTGCAGCTTGGCTTTGCCGCATTCGGGACACTTCTTCAGTGGTGCGTCGCTGACCTTCTGCAGGACTTCCAGCTGGTGGCCGCAGGCCCGGCACTGATACTCATATATAGGCATGGACGAATCTCACGGGCTCGGGTTCGGTGCCCCTATGTAAGACCCCGCCGTACCCGCTTCAAGTCCCGCCGGCGGCGAGGCGTGCCATTATAGCCGTTCAAGGCCGACATCTCCCTGGAGTGACATGGATCCGATCCCCCGCCACAACACTACCCTGCGTTCACTGCTGCCTTATCTCTGGGAGTTTCGCGGCCGGGCCACCCTGGCGCTGATCTTGCTGCTGCTGGCAGACCTGGCCACGGTGGTGGTGCCCTGGTTCCTGAAGCGCATCGTGGACGACCTGGGGCCCCAGCATGCGCTATTGGTGCTGCCGCTGGGCCTCTTGGTCGGCTATGGAGCCATGCGCTTCGCCGGTACCCTGCTCGGGGAATTGCGCGACGTGGTGTTCGAGCTCGCGACACTCAGGGCGGCGCGGCGGGTGGCGCTCAAGGTGTTCCGCCACCTGCACGACCTGGACCTGGCCTTCCACCTGGAACGCCAGACCGGCGGCCTGTCCCGCGACATCGAGCGCGGCAGCCGCGGCGTGAGCTTCGTCATGAGCGCCATCCTGTTCAACGTGCTGCCGACCATCATCCAGGTGGCATTGGTGACCGTGGTATTCCTGTGGAACTTCTCCGGCTGGTTCGCGGTGATCATCCTCACCGCGGTGGCGCTGTATATCGGCTTCTCCATCGCCGTCACCGAGTGGCGGACCCGTCACGTGCGGCTCATGAACGAGCTGGATTCCAAGGCCAACACCCGCGCCATCGACAGCCTGCTCAACTACGAGACTGTCAAGTACTTCGGCAACGAGGAGTTCGAGGCAAACTGCTATGACGCGGACCTGGCCAAGTGGGAGCAGGAGGCGCTCAAGACCCAGTATTCCCTCTCCACCCTCAACAGCGGCCAGGCCTTGATCATCGCGCTGGGCGTCACCGCCATGATGCTGCTCGCCGGCTCGGAAGTGGTGAAGGGCAAGATGACCCTGGGTGACTTCGTGATGGTCAACGCCTACATGACTTCGCTGTTCCAGCCGCTCAACATCCTGGGCTTCATCTACCGCGAGATGAAACGTTCGCTCACGGACATGGAACGCATGTTCTCGCTCCTGGATCGGCATGCGCAGGTGGCGGACCGGCCCGATGCCGAACCCATGCATCACGCCCGCGGCCACATCCGCTTCGAGAACGTGCAGTTCGGTTACGGCCCGGACCGGCAGATCCTTCATGGCGTGGATTTCGAGGTGCTGGCGGGTTCCAAGGTGGCCATCGTGGGTCCGAGCGGCGCCGGCAAGTCCACCATCGCCCGCCTGCTGTACCGCTTCTACGACGTCAGCGGCGGGCGCATCACCCTGGACGGCTTTGACCTGCGCGACGTGACCCGCGCCAGCCTGAGGAGCCAGCTCGGCATCGTCCCCCAGGATACGGTGCTGTTCAATAACGACATCTACTACAACATCGTGTACGGCAAGCCCGATGCGCCGCGCAGTGCGGTGGAACAGGCGGCCGAGATGGCGCATCTGAAGAGCTTCATCGGATCCCTGCCCGACGGTTACCAGACCCGGGTCGGCGAACGCGGCCTCAAGCTCTCCGGCGGCGAGAAGCAACGGGTGGCCATCGCCCGCGCCATCCTCAAGAACCCGCCGGTGCTGATCTTCGACGAGGCCACCTCGAGCCTGGATTCCAATGCCGAGCGCGCCATCCTGGTGGCCATGGAGGAACTGGCCCAGCATCGCACCAGCCTGGTCATCGCGCACCGGCTGTCCACCGTGGTGGATGCGGATGAGATCCTGGTGCTGGACGCCGGACGCGTCGCCGAGCGCGGCACACACAAGCAACTGCTCAAGGCCAAGGGCCTGTACGCGCGGCTGTGGGCTTTGCAGCAGCGCGAGGCGGCGGAAAACGAGAAGCAGGCGGGGCAGGCCCCCGCCTTCAAGTTGGAATGAGCATGCGGGGTTCGGTGCTCATCACCGGCTGTTCCAGTGGCATCGGCTTGGGGATAGCCGAGACCCTGAAGGCGCGTGGCTGGCGCGTGTTCGCCACCGCACGCAAGGCGGAAGACGTGGCGCGACTGTCGGCCAAAGGCTTCGAGACGCTGCAGCTCGACGTCTGCGATCCCACTTCCATGGAACGCGCGCTGGCTACCCTCTTGACCCTCACTGGCGGTCGCCTGGATGCGCTAGTCAACAATGCCGGCATCGCCATACCCGGCGCGGTGGAAGACCTGTCGCGGGACAACCTGCAACGGCAATTCGATACCAATGTGTTCGGCCCGATCGAACTCACCCGCCTGGTATTGCCGATCATGCGGCGTCAGGGCCGTGGCCGCATCGTCATGATCAGCAGCATCCTGGGGAAGGTGGCCATGCCCTGGCGCGGTGCCTATAACGCCAGCAAATACGCATTGGAGGGTATCACCGACACCTTGCGCCTGGAGCTGCGCGGCAGCGGCATCCAGGTCTCGCTGGTGAATCCGGGGCCCGTGAAGAGCCGATTCCGGGACAACTCCCTCAAGAACTTCGACACCCAAGTAGATGCCTCCGCCAGCGTGCACGCAGACAGATATGCGCGGCTCAAAGCCGAGACAGGTGCACGCAAGGACGAGCAGGCTTTCACCGCGACTCCTGAAGCCGTGGCCGCGAAGGTGGCTCATGCGCTGGAGAGCCGCCGCCCGAGGGCCCGTTATTACGTGACGCTGCCGGCCTACCTGCTGGCAGCGGCCCGTTGCTTCTTGCCCACCGCCTGGCTGGATGCGGTCCTGGCCCGTATCTAGTTGCAGGCCCGCCCGCCGGGGCTATACTTCGGGTCCCGTCATCAGCTTAAAGAAAGGCCCCTTCGATGAACGTCACTCGTCGTCTCAGCCAACTGCTCATGACCGCCTGCTGCCTGCTGGCGCTCACCGCCTGCGCCACCGATGGCACGCAGCCCGATTCGCGCGCCACGGCCGATGCCCAGGAAGACATCGGGCAGCTGCACGCCGCCTTCACGAAGGCCTTCAATGCCAAAGACTCGGCAGGCATGGCCGCCACCTACACCGACGATGCGATCCTGATGCCTCCCAACCAGCCCGAGGTGAAGACCGACATCGGCATCGAGACCTTCGCCCGGCAGATGTTCTCCAGCTCGCCCGTCACCGGTCTCCTCCTCAACCCCAACGAGACCCAGGTGCTGGGCAGCGGCTGGGCCTACAGCAGCGGCTTCTATAGCATGCTGGGCGCGAACGGCAGCATCCTGGACCGCGGCAAGTTCCTGGAAGTGCTGAAGCAGACCGACAAGGGCTGGAAGATCCACCGCGACATCTTCAATAGCGATCTGGCGCCGCCGAGCAGCACGCCTGCCGCGGGCACCACCATGGCGCCTGCCGCCGCGACGCATTAAGTCCAGATCTCAAAGATGATGGAGAAGCCCGGGAGCGATCCCGGGCTTTTTCTTTTCCGATTCAGCCCGGGTAAGTGCCTGCTTGCATGAGGCCTTCCGTCTCGGGGAATCCTAGCGCCAGATTCATGTTCTGGATTGCTTGGCCTGCCATTCCCTTCACCAAGTTGTCGATGGCGGTCATCACCGCCACGGTGCCGTCCTTCACCTGCCAACCGATGTCGCAGAAGTTACTGCCGGCCACTGCGCCCATGCGCGGTGACTCTTCACCCAGGAGCCGCATGAACGGCGCGTCGCGGTAGGTATCCTGCATGCGCTTTGCCACCGCTGCCGCGTCGAGTCCCGCGGCACGGAACTGCGCCGTGGCGTAGATGCCACGCACCATGGGCGCCGAATGGGGCACCAGCCCCAACGAATAACCGGATGTGCCCTGCGCATCCAGGAGGCGCGTGATCTCCGCCTGGTGCTGATGCGCCAACACCTTGTAGGCGCGGAAATCCTGGGCGCGGGTGGGATGGTGGGTGCCCTCGCCCGGCGCGGTGCCGGAACCGGACGAACCGGTGACGGCGCTGACAGCGATGAAGCCGAGATCCCTGAGACCGGCGAAGGGCAGCAGGGCCAGCTGGATGGCAGTGGCGAAGCAGCCGGGACTGGCGATGCGCTTCACTGCCGCGAGCTTGTGCCTGTTCCATTCCGGAAGGCCATAGACAAACTTGCCGAGACCCGCGGGGTGGGGATGTAGCTTTCCATACGCCTGTTCGAATGCCCCGGCATCGTCCAGGCGGAAATCGCCGGACAGATCGATGAGCGTCAGTCGTCCTGCGAGACCCTG
The DNA here is from genome assembly GCA_036271575.1 of Gammaproteobacteria bacterium. Taxonomy (GTDB): domain Bacteria; phylum Pseudomonadota; class Gammaproteobacteria; order Natronospirales; family REEB76; genus DASUBN01. Next base: position 45,548 of record DATBAJ010000035.1, on the reverse strand, counting down.
CTGCTTCCAGGCAGCCTCCAAGGCCGGCAACTGCTGCGCCAGTTCGAAATGCGGCATGGCGGAGAACACCACTGGGAGCTCGACACCCGTGAGAGCAGCCCAATCAGGCTCGCCATCGAAACTCCCCTGCACCACGCTCCGCAGGTTCGGATGCATCTTCCAGAAAGGTTCTCCCGCCTGCTTGCGGGACACGGCGCGTAGGGACCCTATCTTGGGATGCTGGGAGAGCAGGCGCAGCAGTTCGCCGCCGCCGTAGCCCGAGCCACCGAGGATCGTGACCGGAAGGCCGCTCATTGCTTGCGAATGCCCCGCTCCATGAGGAGCTTGAGCAGGTGCTCGCCGAAGGCCTTGGAATGGGTGCGGGCGTTGATGGCCTTCATCCCTACTTCCCGCTCCACGAAACGCACGCCCACGTTGTTGTCGGTGGCAGGGCCCGTGACCACGTCGGCATCGATGCCGTACTCGCTCTGCAAGTGGCGCACGCCGCCCGCCACGCCCACCGGATCGTTGGCGCAGAACACGAAGCCCGCGGTGAGGGCCTTGAGTTCCGGATCGGCGAGGATGGCCTGCACGCCGTAGTCACCCATGATGCCATCGCCGGTCTCGGCGACGATCACGTCCAGCCCGCGGCCCGAGAGTTGGCTGAACAGGGTGCGGGCCACCTGGTTGGCGCTATCTTGTCCGGTGCAGACGATGCCTGCGTCGGTGAAGTCGTAGGTCACCTCGGCGCCATAGTCGCGCATGCTCAAGGTATCGCGCATCAGGGACACGCCAGTGAGCTTGGCGCCGCCGACCCGGTAACCTGCCTGGGAGAGCCGCCGTACCAGCGCGCAGGCGGCGGCGGTCTTGCCGGCATTCATGCAGGTGCCGGCCACGTAGATCACCTTGCAATCGAACTTGCGACCTTCCTTCTGCAGCGCGCCCATGCGGATGTTGGCGGGCTGCCCCTCGCGGGACTGGAACTCAGGGTAAACCAGCACCTGGCCCAGCACTTCGAATTCGAAGGGCGTGCCCACCTCGGGGTTGTGGGATACGCATTCGCCGATGACGCCGCCTAAGTTCAACACATGCAGCACCTGGCCCTGCTCTACGCTCTTGGGCAGCACACCTTCGTAACCGTGCAGCGCGTTGCGGTGCCCGAGGGCCCCCACGATCACGTCGTCGCCGTGGATCACGTTCATGCGCCCGTGCACGTCTTCCAACTGGTTGTATCCGGATTTGTCTCCCAGTATCCGGCCCGCGACGACGGCACCGTGTTCGGCGCGGATGGTCGGCGAGAGCGTCAGGGTACGGTCGAGTTTGAGGTTGCGCGTGACTGAGGCGATCTTGTCCGCATTAATCCGCACGGTTACCTCCCGCCTGCAAGGCCAGCACCTGCTGCACGCCATAGAGCTTGGCGAAACCGGCTGCCTCGGCGCCGGACCAGAGCCGGTTGGCCTCGCCGTAACTCGCCACCTTGGCATCCATGAGCGAATGGGGCGAGCGCACGCCGTCCACCGCGAAGCTGCGCGGATAGAGCGTGAGTTGCACCTCGCCGCTGACCTGGGTCTGGCTGGATTCCAGGAATGCCTCGAGATCCCGGGACAGGGGATCGAAATGATGCCCCTCGTGCAGCAATTGGCCGTAGAGGTTGCCCAGGGTCTCTTTCCAGAAGAGCTGCTTGCCCGTGAGGGTGAGCTTCTCCAGTTCCCGATGGGAACCGATGAGGATGTGGGCCGCTGGCGCCTCGAATCCGACCCGGCCCTTGATGCCGAGGATGGTGTCCCCCAAGTGCACACCGCGACCGATGCCGTAGCTGTGACCCATGGCATTCAATTCCGCTATCAAAGCTACCGGACTCAGTCCCTTGCCGTCGATGGCGACGGGCACGCCCTGCTCGAAGCTGAGGGTGAGCTTGCGGGGCTTGAGGCTGGCGAGGTCGATCTCGCCGCCGGGGAAAGCGCTCTCCGGCAATTGGCTCCAGGAATCGAGGGTCTCGCGCCCGCCCACGGAGGTGCCCCACATGCCCTCGTTCACCGAGTAATGGGCGGTCTTCTCCGGGAACTCGAAGCCATGTTCCTTCAGGAACTGCATCTCCTGGGCGCGGCTCAGGCCCAGGCTTCGTATGGGTGTGATCAACTCCAACTCCGGCGCCAGCGCGCGGAACACCACGTCGAAGCGCACCTGGTCGTTGCCGGCGCCGGTGGAACCGTGGGCCAGGGCATCGGCCTTCAGCTCCTTGGCCACGCTGACCACGTTCGCCGCCTGGCAGACCCGCTCCGCCGAGACGCTCAAGGGATACAGGTTGCCGCGCAGCACGTTGCCATACACGAGGTAGCGCAGATACCGGTCGAACAGCGCCTCGCGCCCGTCCAGGGTGCGGTGCGCCTTGGCACCGAGCTTGGGGCTAAGCGCCTCGATGCGTTTCAATTCAGAGGGACTGAAACCGCCGGTGTCCACCGTCACGGTGACCACTTCACAGCCCTGTTCCTTCAGATGCACCACGCAGAAAGAAGTATCGAGGCCTCCGGAGAAGGCCAGCACCACCTGCTTCTTCATTTCGTCTTGCCCCCGATGTCGGAATTCCAGAGTTCTTTCTCGGCGGCGGCGAGCCGGGCGCGGGTATCCCCACTCCAACGCTCTGCCGCGGCCAGTTCGGATTCGATGAGTTCGAGTCCCAGGTTCGCCGCGCCGCCCAGATGGGTCGCGGTCAGGATCTCCCGATCCGGCTTAAAATCGCCGCTCTCCAGCTGCTTCGCCACCTGGCGATAGGCATCCCGGAACGGCATGCCGCCCTGCGCCAGCACGAAGGCCTGATGGGCGGCATAGATGTCGTCACTGCAAGCGGCTTTCGCCTTTGCGGCATCCACTTCCAGCGCCGGCACCAACACGATGAGCACGTCCAGCCAGCCCTGCGCCGACTGCACCGCGCCGAACAACGGCTTCTTGAGCAGCTGCAGGTCCCGGTGATAGTTCGAAGGCAGACCGGATGCCAACTCCTGCATCATGGCGGCATAGCCGCGCAGTTCGCGGCAGCGGCCCCGCGCCAGTTCCACCACGTCCGGGTTACGCTTCTGCGGCATGATCGAGGAACCGGTGGTGAACGCATCCGGCAGCTTGAGGAAGCCGAACTCCTGCATGGAGTAGAGAGACACGTCCCACAGGAACTTCTCCATCACCAGGCCGATGGAGGCGAAGGCGTTCAAGAGCGCCAGCTCATGGCGCCCCCGGGAGTTCTGCACATCCACCGGCGACACCTGGACTTGAGAGAACCCCAAGAGCTTCGCAGTCACCTCTCGCTCGATGGGCAGCGGCACGCCGAAACCGGCGGCGGCACCCAAGGGACAACGATCCAGGCGCACATACAGGGCCTGGAGATTCTGCAACTCCTCCGCAAGCCCGGCAGCGAATGCTGTCGCCCACAAGCCGAAGCTCGAGGGCATGGCGCGACGCAGGTGGGTGTAACCCGGCATGGGTTCATGGGCATGGGCGCGGGCGAAGCTGGCGAAATTCCGGGCCAGCTTCGCCGTGCGCTCAGCGGTATCCAGCAGCGCCTCACGCATGTAGAGCCGCAGCGCCAGGATCACCTGGTCGTTGCGTGAACGGCCCAGATGGATGCGTCTACCGGCATCCCCAAGTTCCGCGGTAAGCAGCGCTTCGATCGCCGTGTGGGCGTCTTCCTGTGCCAGCGTTATCTGCAAGCCGCCCTGGCGCGCGCGCCGCGCGATGCCGGCCAGCGCCTTCACCAGCGCAGCTGCATCCGCCTGGGACATGAGGCCGGCTTGGGCCAGCATGCGTGCATGGGCGACACTACCCAGCGCATCGTGGACCAGAAGACGCACGTCCGACTCAGGATCGTCGCCCACCGTGAAACGGTGGATGGCCTGGTCCAGCGGCAAGCCTTTGGCCCAGAGCTGGGCGCTCACGCCGCCTGTTCCTTGGCCTTGGTCTCGCGCGCCACCACCATGGTGCCGCTGCCCTGGTTGGTGAAGACTTCCGTCAGTACCGCGTCCGGCACGATGCCGCTCACCAGATGTGCGCTGGCGACGCCGCCACTCAGGGCGCGGCGCACGGCCGTGAGTTTGGGTCGCATGCCGCCGCTCACCTTACCTCCGTCCTCCAGTCCTTCGATGCCTTCGAGGGTGGCATAAGGGACCAGGCTGGACGGGCGGGCGAGATCTTCCATCAGCCCCGGTACCTTCAGGAGGAAGAACAATTTCTCCGCGTTCAGCGCCACGGCGATCTCCGCCGCCACGGTGTCGGCATTGGTATTGAATACCTCGCCCTTGTCATTGGCGGAGAGCGGCGTCACCACGGGCACGTATTCACCCTGCAACAGATGCTGCAACAGGCTCGGGTTCACCTTCTCGATGTCGCCGACCAGGCCGAAGTCCACGAACTGGAACTGGCCCGCGTCATCCTTGATCTGCACCGGTGCGCGCTTGCGGGCTGTGAGCAAGCCGCCGTCCACGCCGCTGACGCCCGTCACCGGCAGGCCCGCGGCCCTGAGGTCCGCCAGGAGGTCGGTATGCAACGAGCCCGCCAGTACCATCTTCGCCGCATCCAGGACTTTGGCGGTGGTGATGCGCCGGCCTGCCACCTTCTCCACCGGCAATTGCAGGGTCTCGCACAGGGCGTCTATGCCGGTGCCGCCCCCATGGACCAATACCAGCTTGATGGAGAAGCTCCACAGGACCGCAAGCTGCTCGCAGACCGCGCGGCGCACCGCCGGGTCTTCGAGCACCTCACCGCCCAGCTTGAAGACGAAGGTCTTGCCGCGGAAGGCGCGCACGTACTGGGCGGCGGAGCGCAGGTTGGCGTAGCTATCGGGTGTAACGGACATGGTTTCTCTCCTCAGGCATTCAGCAGCCGGTGCAAGAGCACCCGCTGCACGTGGAAACGGTTCTCGGCTTCGTCTATCACGCGACTCGACGCTCCATCCAGCACGGCGTCCGCCACCTCCACGTTGCGCCGCACCGGCAGGCAATGGAGGAACACGGGATCCTTTGCGGTGCTCAACAGCTTCGGGTCCACCAGCCAATCGCGGTGTTGGCCGATGCGTGCGGGTGCGGTGTCCAACGCTATCTGGTGGGTATCCGGTCCCCAGGCCTTGGCGTAGATCACGCGACTGCCGGCGAAGGCCGCAGCCCGGTCATGGGTCACGCTCACGGAACCGCCCGTGGCTTTTGCATAGGCGCGGGCCTCGTCCAGCACGCTGGGGTGCAGGTCGAAGCTCGGCGGATGGACCACGCGCACCTCGCAACCGGCGGCGGCGGCGGTGAGCAGGAAGGAATGGGGTACGGCCTTCGGCAGCGGCTTGATGTGCGGCGCCCAGGTGAGAGTCACCGGCAGCCCCTTGGTGTTGCCGAAGTTCTCGCGCAGGGTCAGCAGATCCGCGAGCCCCTGGCAGGGATGCTCACGCGCCGACTCCATGCTGATCACAGGCACGCCGGCCAGCTCCCGGAATGCGCTCATCACCGGATCCAGTGCGTCCGCATCGTCATCCACCAGTGCGCCGAAGGTACGCACCGCCAGGGCGTCCACGTAGCGGCCCAACACCGGGATGGCTTCCTTGATGTGCTCCGGCCGGTCGCCGTCCATCACCGCGCCGATGCGATCCTCCAGCTTCCAGACGCCGTTACCCACGTCCAGCACGATGGCGTTGCCGCCACCGCGCAACATGGCGGCCTCGAAGGAAACACGGGTACGCAGCGAGGGATTGAAGAACACCATGCCGAGCAGCTTGCCGGCGAGATGGGCGCCCGGCCCTTGGCGCTTCCAGGCCAGGGCTTCATCGAGCACCGACGCCACGCCCACCACATCGAGATCGGCGATGTGCGTGAAATGCATCATGCCGTGAACCCACGGATGGCCGCGAGCAGGCTGTCCACTGCGGCAGTGGAGACGTTCAAAGGCGGCATCAGACGCAATACCGCCGAATCCGAGGATCCGCCGACTAGGATGCGTTGTTCTTGCAGCCGCTTCTTGAGCGCGCTGGCCTGGGCACCCACCTTCAGACCCAGTAGCAAGCCCTCGCCCCGTACTTCCGTGACCACGCTGCCCTTGAGACCTGCGCGGATGCGCGCGGCCTGGCCGGTGGCGTTGGCCATGAGCGCCTCGCCCTGGATCACTTCCAGGGTCGCGAGCAAGGCGGCACAGGCCAGGGGGCCGCCGCCGAAGGTACTGCCGAGGTCGCCGGACTTGAGGGAACGCGCGATGTCCGCGGTCATGAGCAAGGCGCCCATGGGCACGCCGGAGGCGATGCCCTTGGCAAGCGTGATGAAGTCCGGTTCGACGCTGTACAACTGCGCGGCAAAAGGCTGACCCGTGCGTCCCATGCCCGTCTGCACCTCGTCGAAGATCAGCAAGGTCCCTGCGCGCCTGCATCTCTGCGCCAGCGCTTCGAACCACTCGCGGGAAGCAGTGCTGACGCCGGCCATGGACTGGATGGGCTCGACGATCACAGCCGCGGACTTCGAGAAGTCCGCGGCTTCCAATGCCCGCATGTCGCCGAAGGGCAGGAAATCCACCGGCGCCAACAAGGGCTCCAGCCCCCTCTTGAGCGAAGGCGAATCGGTGACTGCGAGCGCGAGTGTGGTACGGCCGTGGAAGCCGCCCTTGAAGGCAGTGAAACCCGCGCGACCCGTGAGCTGAGCCGCAAGCTTCAGGGCGCTCTCATTGGCTTCGGCACCAGAGTTGCAGAAGAACACCGAAGCCATGTGCTCCGGGGCGAAATCCACCAGCGCCCGGGCGGCGGCATCGCGCACCGGGAGCCGCGCCGCGGCGGAATAGAAGATGAGCGCTTCCGCCTGCTCTGCCACCGCAGCCACAACTTTTGGGTGACTGTGACCCGTGACCACCACACAGTGGCCGCCGTAGAAGTCGAGATAGTCACGGCCGGCGGCGTCAGAGACGCGCTCACCGGAACCTCTGGTCAGCGGAAAAGGGTACGGCGCGTAAGTGGGCAGCAGCGCCGGTACCGGGCTATTTTCCGAGGAATCTTTAAAAATATGCATTATTCGTGAATAAATATGCTTTAAATGGTATATAATGCGTTTATATACATTTTAATTCTGAACAATGCAATACTATATTCAGTGTTTCTTACTCCTCCATGACCGGTGCGGCCATGACCCTGGATGAAGCCATCCTGAGACTGACGGAAGAACGGGAAGTGACGGACCAGGCGGTGTTCCTGGACCTCCTGAAACGCGAGGGACACAAGGTCACTCAGCCCACCCTGTCCCGACATCTCAACAAGCTGGGTGTGCAGAAGCTGGCGGGCCGGTACCAGCGGGTCGAACCCATCCCCACTGAGCTTCCGGCCTACGCGGTGTCAGCAGCAGCCCCCAACCTCGTGATCATCAAGACACGGCCGGGTTACGCCCAGGCGCTGGCAGTGCTGGTGGACCAGCACGCCATCGACGGAGTGGTGGGGACGCTGGCCGGCGACGACACGGTGTTCATCGCCGTGACGCCGGAGAAGAAGATGCGCGAGGCGGTGGAGACGGTGCGCGGGATCCTGGAGCGGCGCTCCGCCTAGAGCGGACTTTCGAGAGCGATCAGCATCTTCCAGCCGTCCGCATCGCGGCGCCAGACATGCATGTAGGCGCCCTGCGGGGTGCTGTGCTTGGTATCCGCCAACTTGTAGGTCATACCGTAGATGTAGCCCAGGTCGCCCGGCCGGGCGGCGGTGCCACCCATGGGTACCCACTGCAGGTCGGATGCGGCATCCGTCACCACGCGCATCGCGGGTGCCAGGCCCAGGATCGGCTGGTTCTTATCGAACAACAAGCGCAAGTCCGGCGCGCCGGAGCCCTGGTAAGCCGCCCGCAGACCATGGTTGTTCGCCTCGTTGGAGAACACCTTCTCCGCCTGGACCAGCTGATCTTGCACATCTTGCGTGGAAGGTACCGGCGCGGTCAGCGCTGGCAATTGAGGGACCACCGCCCCTTTCTCCAGGGCCTTGCCCGGATGTTCGGGCGCCGGATGCCCGGTGCCGGAATCGAACAGCGCTTTCCACTCGCCGTCCTTGTTGCGGGTCCATACCGTCAGCCATTCGCCTTGGGCCTTACCTGGCTTGCCGTCCTTGATCCAACTTGCGGTCCAGGGGCCCGTATCCACACCGAAGTCACCGGAGGATGCGAGCAGCGCCCAGGCCGGGTACCAGGTGAGCTTGCTGGCGCTGGAGCCAGGCTTGGCCTGGCTGTAAGCATCGTAGGCATTCTTTGGCGTGGGGCTGAAGCCGATGGCCTGCTTGTCCAGGTATTGCAGGAACCCGTCGCGGATGCCCTTCTGCGCCACGGTAGCGGCGAAGTTGTATTCGTTCTGCACCAGGCTTGCGGGCGCCGAGGCGGCAGCGAGGGTGAACAAAGCCAGCAATACCACCAGTGACTTATTCATGGAACACCTGACCGGTTGAGGTTGTATGCGACTCAGGATAGACCGCGGTAGGGCGGATACGTTTGCCACGATACTTGAAACAGAAATGATTCATTCGTCCCGCCCTTCCACTTTGTTACGGCCGGCGCGCTTGGCCTGATACATGCGCCTGTCTGCCGCCATGTACAGGCGATCCCAGTCCTGGCCATCCTCGGGAAAGATGGCGACGCCGCCGCTCACTGTGGCGGTGGGCGCAGCGGCCTCTTCATGGGAGCGCGCCCCTTCCACCGCCTGGCGCAGGCGATCCGCAGCGCGGATGCATTCCTCGCGGCCATGCTGGGGCAGGACCACCAGGAACTCCTCACCGCCGATGCGGCCCAGCACGTCCTCGCCGCGCTTGTGCCGCTCCAGGGTGGCAGCGATGTGTTTCAGCACCGCATCGCCCACGTAATGCCCGCAGGTGTCGTTGATCTGCTTGAACAGATCTATATCGAACAGCACCAGGCCGAAGGTCTGCTGCTGGCGCCGGCAACGAGCCACTTCCTCGTCGAAGCGCTGGTGCATGGCGCGGCGGTTGGGCAGGCCGGTCAGGAGGTCGGTGAATGCAGAGCGGCGAAGATCCGCCTCCATGAGGCGCACCTCCACCCACATCAGTCCTAAGGTCGAGCACACCACCAGTAGCATCTGGAAGATGGCGAAGCCCGCCTGCAGGACGTCGCCACGGCCCGGGTCCGAGCTGCTACCCACCGATACCCAGATCGCCGCGAGCCTAAGGTTCCACACCACCAGGGTCAGCAGGATGGTGATCACCAGGAAGCGCGTTGCAGCCAGGGCCGCCGCCGGCGGATGGCGGACCAACTGCCATGAGACTACTGCGTACAAGATGCTGGCGTAGAAGGTGGGCAGCGCGATATCGAATATCGCGTAGCCCGGTAATACGTGGTTCAGGATGAGGCCCGCTACCACCACGCCCAACAAGCCGCCGGTGAAGCGCAACTGCGGCCGCTGCGGCACGTGCATGAACACGCCGCGGGAGGTGAGCAAAGCCGAGAAGGAGATGAGGCTGTTACCCACCACCTGAGTCAGGTCGTAAGGCAGCCACCAGGAAGCGATGATCACCAGCATGCCGATGGCATAGGTGATGAGCCCCCAACCCCATAGCCTGAGCGCTACGGACTTGCGCTCGCCCCGCGCCACCACCAGCACCAGCACGCCCATCAGCATGCTCATGGTCAGCAGGCACAGCAGCAGCATGGCCGTGAGCTTCACGCCGTTCCCCAGTTTAGTCTTTGTCTAAATCACCCCGGGCCTCGCCCGCTATTCTACGCGGGTTCGTGGCACGGCCACGAACGCCGCACAGGCTGCGGTTGGACTTTCACAAGGGCAGGATGCCCGAAGGGAAAGCGGCCGGCCCGTTGCGGGCCGTCTCAGGCGCGCTTCTCATAACGCCAGTTGTAGTTCTTGCCCTCGGCCAGCCAGCTGAGCGCAGTGGCGAGGCGCTTGTGGCGAGTCGCCTCCTGCTTGGCGCCGGCGATCCACTCCACATACTCGTTGCGGTGGCTGGTGCTCAGGGCTTTGAAGGTAGCGGCGGCCTTAGGGCTAGCCTTGAGCGCCTTGCTTAGATCAGCCGGCACCCGCAGCGGCGTCGCCTTGCGCTTGGCTTGGGTCCGCAGCTTCACTCCATCCTGGTTCAGCTTCACCGCTTTCCTGATGTAACCCAGCAGTCTCGCATCGGAAGGAAGATCCTTGCGGCTGCTGATGCGACCGAAGCTGCCCATGGCGTCATCCACCCGGCGCCCCTTGCCATCCAGGATCAGTTTCCCCTTCCAGAAACCGAGAGCACAGTGCTGCTTGAACGCCGCCATGCCGCAGACGATGCCGTCATGGGTGAAGGTGGGCATGCTCCACTTCATGGTCTCTTCGATCTTGGGATCCGCCTGGTGCACCAGCTTGCGGATGTGCTTCAGGATCGGCCGCGCGAAGTCCGCGGACTTCGCGATGTAGGCGTCGACGCGCGGATCTCTCCTGCCCATGGCTGATGTTCCGGTTAGTCCCCGGTAGGGATGATACCCGCGTTCTCGACCATGAGGATGATGGAGCGCTGCGGCGCCCGGGTCCGGTGTACCACGCCCTTGGGGACAGTGAAGCCCTGACGCGGCTTGAGTTCCACCGAGGGCTGCCCTTCTACGTCGATGACGAACAATCCCTCGATGCAGTAGAAGAACTCATCGTCTTCATCGTGCTTGTGCCAGTGGTACTCGCCCTGCATCACGCCGAGGCGCACCACCGAATCATTCACCTTGGTGAGTGTCTGGTTGTACCAGGGGTGCTTCACCGACTGGATGAGAGGCGGCAAGTCCACCAGCTCCAAGGCCTTGAACTTGACGTCCAGGTGGGTCTCATAGGGGAAAGCGGCGGGATCGCTCATGCGGGAACCTCGATGGGTATGGGCATGCTCCTACCGACCGAGGATGTCAGGAAAATGTTCCGGATATTCTGTTGTAAATATACGGATTCATTGTTGTTATTCCGCAGCAGTCCGCCGCACTCATTTCGCGGCGTACTTCTCCGCACCCATGAAATGCAGGGATACGTAGGGCTCGTCCCCCACCACCCAGCTGTCGTGGGGCTCGGGCGGGATGTAGAACAGGCTGCCGGCCTTGAGTTCGATGATGCGCCCGTCGGCGAAAGCCGCTGTGGCAGTCCCCGACACCACCAGTCCCACATGCTCCACCTGGCAGCGCGCCTGGCCCACGTCCCGGCCCACGTGCTCAGACCAGCGCCAACCGGGTTCATAGGTAGCGCGGCCGATGGTCATGCCTCCCAGTCGCACGATCTCGAAGCGGCCTTTCTTCAGCACCCGCAGCTCATCGGGGTGCTCGAATCTCTTCAGGATCACATCCTTATCCATGCTCGCCTCCGCGTAACACTGTGACGGATGGACCTTGCTCAGTGGGACAAGAGCAGGCCGCGAGCATGCTCCCGCAGGGCTTCCCGCAACCGCACCGGCTCCCGCACCTCGAATCCGAAGGATACCCGCGCCAGCTGCCGCGCCATCCACTCGATGCCGTCGGTGCTGGTCTTGAACAGCACCCCTTCCGGGTGCGGCTCGAACAGCCCGATATGCTCCCCCAACTCCAGCATGGCGGTCTTGAGATCGGTCTTGAGCCACACCTCCACTGCAGTGGTCCGCGGCAGGGTGGCGATGCTGAAATCCAGGTGCGCACCCGCGTCGAAATCGTCGGGACGTGTGAAGGGAGCTTCCAGCATCTCCACGTCCGCCACCCGGTCCAGGCGGAAGGAGCGCAGGCCCTGGCGCAGATGGCAGTGACCGCCCACGTACCAGTTGCCATTGCGATAGAGCAGCCCGTAGGGATCGAAGTCCCGCTCGCTATCATCGCCCTTCGAAGAGCGGTAATGCATGTGCACGCGCTTCTGTGCCTGGGCCGCGGCGCTCAGCACTGTGAGTGCGCGGTTGTCTCCTGGTGGCGCGCCGCGAGCGAGGTCGAGCGTCACGGTCTCATCCACCGCCCGCAGGCGCTGCTTGAGCTTGGCAGGCATCACCCGCTCGAGCTTGGCTTGGGCACTGGCCACGGCAGAGGCGCCTTCCGCGAGGCCCAGGCTTCGCGCTGCCAGCAAGCCGATCGACAGGGCCAGCGCCTCATCCTCGTTGAACATCATGGGCGGCAGCTTGAAACCCGCCACCAGCATGTACGCACCGTAGCGGCCGCGTTCACTGGTGATGGGGATGCCGAGTTCCTCGAGGGTCGCGATGTAGCGGCGCATCGTCCGGGCGTCCACTTCCAGCCGCCGCGCCAGCTCAGCGCCGCTCATGCGGCCGTAGGTCTGCAGCAGTTCCAGGACTGCCAGGACCCGCGTGGTGGATGTCGCCATGCGAATAGTCTAACCCTAATCAGGGCGTGAACCGCCCTATTTAAGCCCTACCGTGCCTCCCCAGAGACAGCGTCAATCCCGGCGCTGGTCAGATAAGAAGGAGGACCTGCCATGTTGCCCAAGTCCTATCGCCCCTACTCGCTCTTGGCTGCCGCCATGCTGCTCACCGCCCTCGGCGGTTATGCACCCACCGCCCTGGCCAATAACGCTACCGGCACGGTACCCGCCGGACCGATGACCGCGACCCGCGATGGTTCCCATGACTTCGATTTCCTCTATGGCAAATGGAGGATGCCGAATCACCGCTTGCTGAAACGCCTCGCCGGTTCGCATGAGTGGGAAGACTTCATGTCCTACGACGAGTGCCAGCCACTGCCGGGCGGCCTGGGCAACCAGGACTTCTTCAAGACCGATCACTGGAAGGACTTCGTGGGCATGACCACCCGCACCTACGATCCCAAGACAGGCTTGTGGCGCCTCTACTGGGTGGACAACCATTTCTCCGATGGCGTCATCGAAGCGCCGGTAGTCGGCAAATTCGACGGCAACGTCGGCGTGTTCGAAGCTCCTGATACCTTCGACGGCAAACCCATCATCGTGCGCTTTACCTGGACCGTGCACCCAAAGGGTGACAAAGTCGCAGCCGATTGGGCCCAGGCCTTCTCCACCGATGGCGGCAAGACCTGGGAAACCAACTGGACCAACCAGATCATCCGCATGGACGATACTGAAGCGGCGCGGCATTTCGACCCCAGCATCTGAGACTCAAGGAGTGACCATGACCGACTACGGCCACCTCTGGCTCTTCTTCGTCTTCGTGCTGGGCATCATGCTGCTGCCCGGCCTGGACATGGCCTATATCCTCGGCAGCGCCCTGGCGGGCGGACGCAGGTCCGGCGCCATGGCGCTGGCGGGAGTGGCGGCCGGTGGCACCTGCCATGTGATCGCCGGCGTGTTGGGCATCAGTGTGCTGCTGAAGCTATATCCGGCCGCCTTCCGTTTCATGCTGCTGGCGGGCGCGCTCTATATCGCCTGGATCGGATTCTCGATCCTGAAGAGCGCCTCCGCCTTCCACCTGCACCCACAAGCCGCGCGGCGCAGCCCCTGGAGCACCTTCCGGCAAGGCATGGTCACCTGCCTGCTCAACCCCAAGGCCTATCTCTTCATGCTGGCGGTGTTCCCGCAATTCCTGCGCCCGGAATACGGCGCGCTGTGGCTACAGGGGGTGGTCATGTGGCTTATCATCCTCCTGGGGATGGCCGGTGTTTATGGACCCCTCGCCTATGCTGCCGGCCGTTTCCGCACCTGGCTGGAGGGCAACCCCGCTTCCGCTGTGAACGTGAGCCGCGGTGTGGGAGCCATGCTCATGGCAGTGGCGGTGTTCACCGCCGTGGACGGCTGGCGCGGGGTCTGACCACAATAGGAGCATGACCCCCATCGCGCATCTGTGGCTGTACTTCCTGCTGGTGTTCGGCGTCATCCTCACGCCCGGCATGGACATGGCCTACGTGCTTGCCAGTGCGCTGATCGGCGGCCGCAAGAGCGGCTTCGCTGCCATCGCCGGCATCGTGACCGCAGCAGCACTGCACATGGCGTCGGCGGTGCTCGGTATCAGCGTGCTGCTGCGCCTCTACCCACCCGCGTTCAAGATGATGTTGCTGGCGGGTGCGGCTTATATAGCCTGGATAGGCTTGGGCATAGTCCGCCGCGCCTCGGTGCTGCGCATCGGCACCCCTGGCGGGGCCGCGGCGCGACCGCCCCTCACCGCCTACCGCCAGGGCATGCTCACCAATCTGCTCAACCCGAATGCCTACTTGTTCACGCTCGCGGTCATCCCGTATTTCCTGAGGCCGGACTACGGTCTGCTATGGCTGCAGGGAACGGCGCTCTGGGGCATCGGCAGCCTCTGCGAAGTGGGCATATACGGCGCGGTGACGCTGCTGGCGGCGAAGCTGCGGGCCCGGCTCGAGCGTGATCCGACTGCGGGGATGCGGATCGCCCGCGCGGTGGGCACGATGCTGATGTTGGTCGCGGTGTTCGCTGCTGTCAGCGGTTGGCGCAACGGGTGAGACGGTGGGACCCATGGAGTTTACCGACCGTGACGGATTCAGCTCCAGGAAATCGAAGGGCCGCGCAAGCGGCCCTTCTTTTTTGCGCATGGTCATCCTTCAGTGCGGAGGGCCGGCGCTGAAGGTCACCTGCTTGTCACCACTCTTGGCGCCCGTGAGGCTGAGATGTCCATCCACCACCGGCACTTCGAATGTCAGCAGCGGCCGGTCGCACTCGCACTCCAAGGTGCCTCGGATGCTGAAACCCGTGATGGACTTGGGGTCCTTGGATTTGTCCGCTGACCATAGATCCAACTGCCGGTCTTTCTGCGACTTGCCGCGGATCACGAACTTCAGGTCCGCGTAGTGGTACGCATCGCCTTTGTGACCGTGCAGCACCAAAGTCTCGCCCGGCTCCCGATCTGAGGCGAAGTACAGCACTCCGATGGCGTCATCGGCGCCGCCGGATTCCTGCTTGAAGGACATGCTGGCGGCGTTATCCAGGAGACCTACGAAGCGCAGCACGCCTCCGGAGTTCGGCACTTCCAGGCTCAAGATCGGCCCGGTGCTGGCGAACAGGCGCTTGCCGGTCCAGAGGCTGAAGTAGCTGTCCGTGTCGCTGGCGCCGCAGCAACCCGGCATGGTGACGCCGTACAGAGACCAGTGGCCTTCCGGTTCTGGACCGGCCTCCCAACCCTCGCTGGTGAAAGACCACAAGGGTTTCGGGTTCTTGAAATCGCGGTCATAGACCGTAGCGTCCACCGTGACCTCGCCCTGCACCTGCTCCACGCAGTCGTCGTCGCCGCGTTCGAAGGTCTCGTGCAGGATCAGGTTGAGGGAATCGGTGTTTCGGTAGCTGTCCACGCCCACCGGACTAAAACGGCTGTTGCTGGCATGGGTGATGGTGCAGCCGTCCTTGTCGCGGATCACGGCCACCGTGGACTCAGCCCGTTGCACGGTGCTGAGCGCAGGCGCAGCCGACGTCGCGGAGTCGGAATAACCCGCCGGCGCGAAGCCGAGCAGCACACAGGGCAAAATGAGTGGGCGCATCTTCATGAGGCATGCTCCTTGCGGGGGCGTCTCAAGACTGGCGCTTAATATAACGATAAAGCCCGCCAGAGGGCGGGTTTTATGTAGCCATTCACACAATGTCACATCGGCCTCGCCGCGGCCTGGTGAAGCGGCACATGCATCACTGAGCCACTGAACAGACCTTGAGCAGAATATGAGGAGTGCCGCGCAAGCCGCTCTTCGTTTCCTCGTCGATCCACCGCGCTGCCACCCGGATCACCCGCCTGCAACTCCGGCGCCACGCGCAAGGGGTTTCTTATGCGACGGTTGCGGTGGAAGCACGGGGTCCGGCATGGAGGCCGGTCCCGGCTCGGCATCCGGCACCAGGATGAGGGATTGGCGCGGGGACTGGCTGAAATCGAAGTCCCGGCTGAGGTCTCCCAGCACGCTCACGTCTTCTCGCACCGTAGGTCTCGGATCCGGACGTCCATCGGTCTTGGGGTCGAGTCGTTCGCTGCCTATGAAGTCGTCCTCAATGAACTTGAGATAGGCGTCGAAACTCAGAGTCTGGTGATCGATGTAGCCCTGTCTCGCGTAGGGACTGATGACCATCGCCGGCACCCGCAGCCCGTAGCCCTGCCCATCCACCACGGGTGGCATCACGTGATCATAGAAGCCGCCCCAGTCGTCCCAAGCCAGGAAGATCGCAGTGCTGGACCACTCCGGTCCCTGCATCGCGGCATTGATCAGGCGCGTGACGTAGGCCTGTCCGGCGTGGATGGACGATGGCCCATGCTCGCTCACGGCCTCGTTGGGTATGATCCAGCTGACCGCTGGCAGCTTGCCGGCATTGGCGGCCTCGAAGTACTTGTCCAGCACCTTCACGTTCGCGGTCTCATCGTCATCATGGACGGTGGTGAAGTTCGGCAAGGGATTCCAGATGCTGGGCACCTGGAGGTTCTGATGCTTGCT
The DNA here is from genome assembly GCA_036271575.1 of Gammaproteobacteria bacterium. Lineage (GTDB taxonomy): Bacteria > Pseudomonadota > Gammaproteobacteria > Natronospirales > REEB76 > DASUBN01. The sequence goes on along the minus strand of DATBAJ010000035.1, from coordinate 29,262 downwards.
CACGCAGCGCACCTCGCCGTCAGCACAATCAGGTTGCATCCCTTCGCTCAGGTAATAGGCCCAGCTCACATGGTGCTTGTGCAGCAGGTAGGTGACGTCGGTCCAGGCGTATTCCTCGTCGTCCGGTTTCAACCCCCACGGCAGGTCGTCGATATCGGTCTTGCAGCTCATGGGATCGTGCGCATCCTTGCATGCGGCGGACCAAGCCGACACCATGTACAGGTGCGCCGGTTCGCTCCAGGAAGACACCGATTCGAACATATGGTCCTGGAGCACGAAGTTCTTCGCGTAGGTCCAGTAGTTGGGGATCTCCCGGGCGTCATGCCAGCCCATCACATCGGGCAGCCGTCCAATCATCGAGCAATTGGGCAGGTTGCTGTTGACACAGACCCTCTGCTCGCTCTGCTTGAGTGATCGCAGGAACCCGTCCATCTTGCCGCCATCGACATCCATCCGGGCGTATTTCGAACCGTGCGGGCCGCCGAAGTTCATGTCCGCGGAGTTGTGATATGGGCTGTCGCAGACTCCGGTGTCCGGATTCGGTGCGCACACCGTCGGTATGCCGTCTTTCATGGGGATGCCGTCTGCACCGGGGAAGGTGCCGAAGTATTCGTCGAAGGAACGGTTCTCCTGCATGATGATGATGATGTGCCGGATCTTGTGGATGCCGACCGCATCATCGGCCGCCGGCGGCGGGAGGCGCATGATGGGCGGCAGATTCCTGACGACCCGTTGTCTCTCGGTTCCGACCGCGCTCACTGCGCCGGGTGCAGCGGTGGCACCCGCCGGCTTGCCCGCGGAGTGCGCGACACAGGCGGAGAGCAGGGCCGCTAACAGGGTTGCGCCACCCAGGGATGAAGTTCGGGGTAGCTGGGGGAAGCCGGCGGTTACCAAGGTCTTGCCTCTGCTGTAGATGCGCGGGCGGCAACGTCCAGGGCGGACTCAGGCCGCAGCCTCCGAGCTTAACGCCGGCCCTGTCGGTCGGTTTACATGCGTGGATTGATACATCCCGAAACATGGAACCGCAGTTGCGATGGACATCATCGCTGCTGCCCGGATGTCATCAGGCGTTGGCGGCTCTGGGTCTGCCAGGTTTGGTTTTGGTGAATTCGAAGCCGATATCCCGTGCCTCCACAGAGATGGCATCGCCGGGGCCGAACTCGCCGGCCAGGAGCTTCTGCGCCAAGGGGTTCTCCAACTGCTGCTGGATGGCGCGCTTCAGGGGCCGCGCGCCGTACACCGGGTCGAAACCGGCCTTGCCGAGCTTGTCCAGGGCAGCGTCGCTGACCTGCAATGCGATGTCGCGCTCCGCGAGCCGCTGCACCAGCTGCTGGATCTGGATGCGGGCGATGGAGCGGATCTGACCCTGGCCCAGCGGGTGGAACACCACCGTCTCATCCACGCGGTTGATGAACTCGGGACGGAAATGCCCACCTACGATCTCCATCACCTTGTCCTTCATCTTCTCGTAGTTCTCCTCGCCACTCATCTCCTGGATCACCTGCGATCCCAGGTTCGAAGTCATCACGATCACCGTGTTCTTGAAGTTCACGGTGTGGCCCTGGCCATCCGTCAAGCGCCCGTCGTCCAGCACCTGCAACAGCACGCCGAACACGTCCGGATGCGCCTTCTCCACCTCGTCAAGCAGGATCACGGAATAGGGCTTGCGGCGCACGGCTTCGGTCAGATAGCCACCCTCTTCGTAGCCCACATAGCCCGGCGGCGCGCCGATGAGCCGTGCCACGGAATGCTTCTCCATGAACTCGCTCATGTCGATGCGCACCAAGGCCTCGTCGGTATCGAACAGGAAGCTCGCGAGGGCTTTGCTGAGTTCGGTCTTGCCCACGCCCGTGGGACCCAGGAACAGGAACGACCCCAAGGGCCGGTGCGGGTCCGCGAGGCCGGCACGGGAACGGCGGATGGCGTTGGAGATAGCGCGTACCGCCTCGTCCTGGCCGATGACACGAGTCTTGAGCGCATCTTCCATGCGCAGCAGTTTCTCCTTCTCTCCTTCCAGCATCTTGGACACGGGGATGCCGGTCCAGCGGGAGACTACTTCCGCGATCTCCTCCGCGGTGACCTTGTTCTTGAGGAGCTCTGTGGGCTTGTTCTCGGCCGCACTGGCCTGGGCCAGCTTCTTCTCCAGTTCCGGGATGCGGCCGTACTGGATCTCCGACATGCGCGACAGGTCGCCGGCGCGGCGCGCCGTCTCCAGTTCCGCCTTGGCTTTCTCCAAGGCTTCCTTGATCTGGCTCGCGCCCTGCACCTGCGCCTTCTCGGCCTTCCATACTTCCTCGAAATCGGAATACTCGCGCTCGAGCCTGCCTATCTCATCCTCGAGGCCGGCGAGACGCCGCTTGGAGGCATCGTCCTTCTCCTTCTTCAGGGCCTCGCGCTCGATCTTGAGCTGGATCAGGCGCCGGTCGAGTCTGTCCATGACCTCTGGCTTGGAGTCCAGCTCCATGCGGATACGACTAGCCGCCTCATCGATGAGATCGATGGCCTTGTCCGGCAGTTGCCGGTCGGAGATATAGCGGTGCGACAGCGTGGCGGCGGCCACGATGGCTGGATCGGTGATCTCCACGCCATGGTGCACCTCGTAACGCTCGTTCAGGCCACGCAGGATGGCGATGGTGTCCTCCAGACTGGGCTCGTCCACCAGCACCTTCTGGAAGCGACGCTCCAGCGCGGCGTCCTTCTCCACGTACTTGCGGTATTCGTCCAGGGTGGTGGCGCCCACGCAATGCAGATCACCGCGCGCGAGAGCAGGCTTGAGCATGTTGCCTGCATCCATGGAGCCCTCGGCCTTGCCGGCGCCCACCATGGTGTGGATCTCGTCTATGAACAGGATCACCCGGCCTTCGGCCTTGGCGATGTCGTTCAGCACTGCTTTCAAACGCTCCTCGAATTCGCCGCGGAACTTTGTGCCCGCCAGCAGCGCGCCCATGTCCAGCGTGAGCACGCGCTTGTCCTTGAGGCCTTCCGGTACTTCGCCGTTCACGATGCGCTGGGCCAGGCCTTCCACGATGGCTGTCTTGCCCACGCCCGGCTCGCCGATGAGCACGGGGTTGTTCTTGGTGCGGCGCTGCAACACCTGCACGGTGCGGCGGATCTCGTCATCGCGGCCGATCACGGGGTCGAGCTTGCCGGCTTCGGCGCGGGCCGTGAGGTCGATGCTGTACTTGTCGAGGGCCTGGCGTTGGTCTTCCGCAGCGGCGTCATTCACCGCCTGGCCGCCGCGCATCTCCTCGATGGCTTTTTCTAGGGCCGCTTTTGCGGTACCGGCATCACGCAGCGCGTCCGCCAGCGGGCCCTTGGCGTCCAGCGCCGCGAGCACGAAGAGTTCGGAAGAGATGAACTGGTCCTGGCGCTTCTGCGCCAGCTTGTCGGTGAGGTTCAGCAGACGGGTGAGATCCTGGGACACCTGCACGTCGCCCGGATGGCCCGTCACGGTGGGAAGCTTGTCCAGTTGGGCATCAAGGGCGTTGCGGAAGCGATTGAGGTTGGCGCCGACCTTGGCCAGCAAGGGGCGCACGCTGCCGCCCTCCTGATCCAGCAAAGCCAGCATCAGATGCACCGGCTCTATATGGGGGTGATCCTGGCCCACCGCCAAGGATTGAGCGTCGGCCAAGGCCATCTGAAACTTACTGGTAAGTTTGTCTATGCGCATATTTATTGTCCGGAAGAGATAAGAAGTTTAGGCCCTCAAAAGAGAGGGGCAAACCCAATGGACAATAAATGGGGGCCTTAGGCGACGTTTCAACCGCCCCAGCTATCCACCCAGTGCAGCCTGAATGACATAAATGAGGCCGATACCTGCGGCGATCAGCACCACGGTCAGCATCGAGAGCCGGGCACCTTCGTGCCGGTGCAGACCGGGGATCAGGTCCGCGACCGCCACATAGATGAGACTGGCGGCGGCGATAGCCAGGACGTAGGGGATGACGCCCCGCAAGCTGTTGAGCAGGAAGAAGGCCGCCACCCCACCCACCACCATGGTGGCTCCAGAAAGGGCCGAGAGCAGCAAAGCCCGGCCCCGTGCCACACCTGCCGCGAGCAGCACCGAGATGTCCCCCACCTGCTGCGGGATCTGGTGGGCGATGATCGCGATGGCCAGGACCACGCCGAGATGCACGCTGGTGAGGAAGGTGGCACCGAGCAACACGCCATCCAACAGGTTATGCAGACCGGTGCCGACGAGGATCATGGTGCCGGCTGCATGCTTGCGCAGTTCGTCGTGGTCGAGGTGCCCCTCGTGGCCGTGGTGCCAGAAGGCCAGCTTCTCCAACAGGAAGAAGCCGAGGACACCGAGGGCGATGGCAAGGCCCACGCCCTGCACCTGGCCCGGTGCCGCAGACTTCACCGCTTCCGGCAAGAGATCCAGGAACGCGGCCCCAAGCAGCGCGCCCACGGCGAAGCTGACCAGCGAGGGCAGGAGCAGCATGCGGGTGCGGGTGGGGAACAGCAGCAGCACCGAGGCCAAGAGCGCGCTTAGCACCGCGCCCAGCAGCGTCGCCGGGATGATCCAGAGGAGCAGTGAGGGTTGCATGGGTGCGATGGATTTTACCCCGCCCGGGCTCGCTCCGGTACAATGCGCGCCCGGCCGAAACCTCTAAATCAGACCATCCCGTGATCCGCATCGAATCCCTCACATTGCAGCGCGGCTTGAAGCCGCTCTTCGAAAACGCCTCCGCGGTGGTCTATACCGGCGAGAAGGCGGGTCTGGTGGGTGCCAACGGCTCCGGCAAGTCCACGCTGTTCGCCATGCTGCGCGGCAAGCTGCACGCCGACGGCGGTGAGCTGGACATCCCCACCGCCTGGCGTGTGGCTCACGTGGCCCAGGAGACCCCAGCGGTGGATCGCACCGCGCTGGACTACGCACTGGACGGCGACACGCGTCTCAGGGAGATCGAAGCACAACTGGCGAAGGCCCAGGCCGCCCACGACGGCCATGCGGAAGCGGAGGCCCACATCGCCTACGCAGACGCTGACGGCTATACCGCAGCTTCCCGCGCCAGCACCCTGTTGATGGGTCTGGGTTTCAGCCTCGCGGAGATCAGCCAGCCGGTGGCGAGCTTCTCCGGCGGCTGGCGCATGCGCCTCAACCTGGCACAGGCGCTCATGTGTCCCTCGGACCTGCTACTGCTCGATGAACCTACCAACCATCTGGATTTGGACGCCATCGTCTGGCTGGAAGACTGGCTGAAGCGCTACGCCGGTACCCTGTTCATCATCTCTCACGACCGCGAGTTCCTGGACGGCATCTGCGACGTGACCCTGCACCTCGAGAACCGCCAGATCAAACGCTACAGCGGCAACTACAGCGCCTTCGAAACGCGCCGCGCCGAGCAACTGGTGCTGCAAGCCGCTTCCTACGAACGCCAGCAGCGCGAAGTGGCGCACCTGCAAAGCTTCGTGGACCGCTTCCGCTATACAGCCAGCAAGGCGCGCCAGGCTCAGAGCCGCATCAAGACGCTGGAGAAGATGGAGAAGCTCGCGCCGGTGCACGTGAGCTCGCCTTTCAGCTTCGAGTTCCGCGACCCGCTCGCTTCCCCGAGTCCGATGTTGACGCTCGAGGAAGTGCGTTGTGGATACCAGACCGAGCAAGGCGAGAAGACCGTGCTAAACAGCCAGAGTTTCTCCCTGCTCAACGGTCAGCGCATCGGCCTCCTGGGCGCCAACGGCCAGGGCAAGTCCACGCTGGTGAAGACCCTGGCTGGCACACTGGCGCCGCTTGCGGGGCGCGTGGGCCAGGGCAAGGGCCTCGCCATCGGTTACTTCGCGCAACACCAGTTGGAGACCCTAAGAGAGGATCGTTCGCCCCTGCAGCAGTTAGCCGCCATCGCGCCCGGTGTGCGCGATCAAGATCTCAGGGATTTCCTGGGTTCCTTCAACTTCCGCGGTGAGATGGCGCTGGCACCGGTGGCGCCCTTCTCCGGTGGTGAGAAAGCGCGGCTCGCGCTGGCCTTGCTCATCTGGAAGCGACCCAACCTCCTGCTGCTGGACGAGCCCACCAACCATCTGGACCTCGACATGCGCGAGGCGCTCACCGTCGCGCTGGCCCAATTCGAAGGCACGCTCATCCTGGTATCCCACGATCGCCACTTGCTGCGCGCCTGCGCCGACGAGTTTCTGCTGGTGGGCCAGGGCAAGGTCGAGCCTTTCGACGGCGACCTGGACGAATACCGCACCTGGCTGCTGCAGAACGCCGCTGCCCGCCGCGCCGGGCTCAATGCGCCAGCTGAGAAGTCTGACGGCAATGGGAATCGTAAGGAACAGCGGCGCGTGGAGGCACAGGAGCGCCAGCGCCTGGCGGAATTGCGCAAGCCGCTGCAGAAGGATGTCGCGGCCCTGGAGAAGCGCATGGAGAAGCTCAACGCCGATAAGCGGCGTCTGGACGCGCTACTGGCGGCCGAAGACACCTATAAGAACAAGGCGCTGCTCACCGACAGCCTGCGCCAGCAAGGGGACGTGAAGGCGGAACTGGAGAAGATCGAAGCCCAGTGGCTGGAGAAGCAATCGGCACTCGAGAAGATCGGCTGACTATTCGATCCAGACAAGAGTGGCCATGCGGCCGCATTGGCCGTCGCGACGATGGGAAAAGAACCGCTCCCGCTCCGTGTAGGTGCAAAAGCCGCCGCCGTGGATCGACTTCACTTCCAGCGCCTCAAGACGCTGGCGGGCGAGCAGATAGAGGTCGCACCACCACTTACCCGGTGCCTTCCCGGCCTGGAATGCTCCCGCCGCCCCGGCGGACTGCTGCAGGAACGCGTCGCGCACTTCGTCCCCCACTTCGTAAGCCCGAGGCCCGATGGCCGGTCCGAACCAGGCCATGAGTCTGGCGGGGGCGATCGCCATGGCCTTCACCGTCGACTCCAGCACTCCGGCCGACAGGCCACGCCAACCGGCATGAGCCGCCGCCACCGTCGTCCCGCTCTGGTCGCAGAAGATCACCGGCAGGCAATCGGCGGTCATCACCACGCAGGCCTCACCCGCTCCGACAGCCACCGCCGCGTCAGCCGGTTGCCCTACCGGCATGCCGTCCAGCATCGCGATCTGGGTACCGTGTACCTGGGACAGCCAGCGCGGCTGCGCGCGACCGAGGCTAAGTTGCAGCTTGCTGCGGTTCATCGACACTGAATCTGGCAGGTCGCCCACATGCTGTCCCAGGTTGAGACTGGCATAGGGGTCGTGGCTCACACCGCCCACCCGGGTAGTGCTCAGGCCGCGCACCGAAACCGGTGCCGGCCACTCGGGGCGTATCCATTCAAGATCCATGGACGAGATCGTCCTCCAGGGCCGCGAGCAGTGCCTGGAAATCCGCCGGCGGCGGCACTTGCCAGTGCATCGCCTCGCCGCTGACAGGATGCACGAGGCCGAGGCGCTCTGCGTGCAAGGCCTGGCGGCGGAAGTCCTGCAGCGCCCGTTGCAGCTGCGGCGAGGCCCCACGCGTGGGGCCCCGGCGCCTTCCATACACTCCATCTCCGACCAGCGGATAACGGATGTGCGCGAGATGTACGCGGATCTGATGAGTACGACCGGTCTCCAGTTCTGCGCTTATATAGGTGTGCTGGCGGAAGCGCTTCAGCACCCGATAATGGGTCACCGCCGCGCGGCCGCCTTCACCGACGCTCATGCGCACCCGGTCGGTCGGGTGGCGTTTGATGGGCGCGTCCACGGTGCCGCCACCGGTCATGACGCCGTGTGTCACTGCGACATAACCACGCTCGAATTCGCGGGCCTGCAGCGCCGCCACCAGTTTTCCGTGGGATTCCACTGTGCGCGCCACCACCAGGAGTCCCGAGGTGTCCTTGTCGATGCGATGGACCAGGCCCGCCCGCGGTAACGTCGCCAGCTCCGGCGCATAGTGCAGGAGCGCGTTCTGCAGGGTCCCGGTGCGGTTACCGGCGCCGGGATGCACCACCAGGCCTGCCGGCTTGTTCACCACGATCAGCGCCGGGTCCTCGTGGACGATGTCCAGCGGCAGGTCCTCGGGCTCCATCCCCGCCAATGGCTCGACCGTGGGCGTGAGGCTCACCCGCTGGCCACCCATCACTGCATCGCGGGGGCGTGCCTTGGCATCATCCAGCAGCACGCGGCCGTCCTTGATCCACTGGCTCAGGCGGCTGCGGGAATATTCCGGGAAAAGCTGCGCCAGGGCAGCGTCGAGGCGCTGGCCGGACAGCTCGGGCGGGATGCGGGATTCGCGGGTCTCGGCTGCGGACATCTCGGCGGGACGATGGACCATGATGCACACAGTCTATCAGTCCTGCGGCGGGTGCCTGAAAAGCCCCCGGCCGTTCAGTTATACTGCCCGCCCGCAGAGCCGCAACCAGCCGATAGAACCCGCATGCACCGTCATCTCCGCCTGTCCGCGATCCTGTGTCTGTCCGCCGCCCTGTTCGCCGGCTGCTCCTCGAATCATTCCAAGGACCAGACCATGGCCGCGCCGGACCTCTATAAAGAGATCCAGGCGAACATGGACGCCACCAACTACAAGACCGCCATCGAACGGCTCAACACCCTGCAGGCACGCTTCCCCTTCGACGACTTCGGCACCCAGGCGCAGATCGATCTCATCTACGCCAACTATATGAACCAGGACTTCGATGACGCGGTGGATGCGGCGGACCGCTTCATCCGCGAGCATCCGCGTCATCCGGACGTGGACTATGCCTACTACATGAAGGGCGTGGCCTATTTCGATCCGCAAGTGGAATTCCTGCATCGCTGGTTCGGCCACGACAACTTCCAGCGCGATCCGGCCAATTCGCAGAAGTCTTTCGAGGCCTTCGCCCTCCTGCTAGAGCGTTTCCCGGACAGCCCTTACGCGGCCGACGCCCGCCAGCGCATGGTGTTCCTGCGCGAGCGGCTGGCGGACTTCGACTGGCAGGCGGCAGACTGGTACATGCGCCGCGGCGCCTGGGTCTCGGCCCTGCAGCGTTCCTACAGCATCGTATTGCACTATCCGCAGACGCCCCGCACCCAGGATGCACTGCAGATGATGTACAGCTGCTACAAGAAACTGGGTCTCGACGACCTGGCAGCTAGTACCCAGAAACTGCTGGAGACGAACTTCCCCGGGGCGCCGCTGGAATACACCCCACGCGGACCTGCTTGATGAAACTCAAAGCCCCCCAACGGGGGCTTCTCATTTGCGCGGCTTGTAGCCCGAGGTGATGGGATAGCGCCGGTCGTTGCCGAAGGAATGGCGACTAACCCGCACACCCGGCGCCGCCTGGCGCCGCTTGTACTCCGCCGCCTGCATCGCAGTCGCCACGCGCTGCACCAGCCCCGCATCGAAACCCTCGGACACGACATCCTTGATGGACTTCTCTTCCAGCAGCAAGCTGAGGATCGGGTCCAGCACGTCGTAGGGCGGCAGGCTGTCGGAATCCTTCTGCCCCGGCGCGAGTTCAGCGGTGGGTTCCCGCGCGATCACCGCCTCGGGGATCGCTGCACCCAAGCTATTGCGGTGGCGGCTCAAGGCATACACCTGGGTCTTCAACACGTCGCTGATGGGAGCGAAGCCGCCGGCCATGTCGCCATAGAGCGTGGTGTAGCCCATGGCGGCCTCGCTCTTGTTGGAAGTGCTGAGCAGGAGCTTGGCCGTCCGGTTGGAGATGGCCATGAGCAGCACGCCCCGCACCCGCGCCTGCAGATTCTGGATAGTGAGGCCGGCCACGTCCGGCAGCACGCCCTGCAAGGACGCCTGCAGCGTCTCCACCGAAGCTTCGATGGGGATCAGGTGATAAGCCACACCTAACTTCCGCGCCTGTTCCGAAGCACCTTCCAAGCTGAGATCGGAGGTGTAGCGCGATGGCAACATCACCGCCGTCACGTTCTGGGCACCCAGCGCATCCACGGCAATCGCGAGGGTCAGGGCCGAGTCGATGCCGCCGGAGAGACCGAGGAGCGCGCCCTTGAAGCCGTTCTTGCGCGCGTAGTCCTTAAGACCCAAGACCAGCGCCTTATAGATGCATTCCTCTTCGCAGCTGTCCACATGGACCGGGCCCTGTAACGCCCGCACCTTGCCGCCGTCCAGCACGAAGTCCACCGGGTAGAGGCCGCTCTCGAAGTTCGGCGCCCGCGCCGCGACCTTGCCGTCGGTATTCATGACCAGCGAACCGCCGTCGAATACCAAGTCGTCCTGGCCGCAGACGTGGTTCACGTAGACGATGGGCACACCCGCTTCGGCCACACGGCGGCGCAGTTCCTCTTCCCGCTCCAGCTGCTTGCCGGCATTGAAGGGCGAGGCGTTGGGCACCATCAGTACCTTGGCCCCTGCCTGGGCGGCGCGGCGCGCCGGCTCCGTATGCCACACGTCCTCACAGACGTTGAGGCCTACGGCGAAACCCGCCACGTCCACGACCGCGGTGGCGTCGCCGCTGCCGAAGTAGCGCTTCTCGTCGAAGACCTCATAGTTGGGGAGTTCGCTCTTGCGGTAGACGGCCTTGACCTGGCCCTCGCCCAGCATCGCGCCCACATTATAGATACGGCCGTCCGCATAGAGCGGATAACCGACCAGGGCATGGATGCCCTGGATGCCGGCAGCGAGGCGCACCACCGCGGCCTCCACCTCAGCGCGGAAATCGGCATTGAACAGCAGGTCTTCCGGCGGATAGCCGGTGACAGCGAGTTCGGGAAATACCACCAACTGGGCCTTGAGCCGGTCACGGCTCTCGGTGCAGGCATCCAGGATGCGCTGCACATTCCCCGTCACGTCTCCCACCGGGAGATCGAGCTGGGCCATGGCGATGCGCAGGGATGCGCTCATGGTGTGCTTGAAGCCTGCGGGAGCGTCAGCAGCTCAGCGGCGCCCACGGCCCTTCTTCTTGGGCTTGGCCTTGGCTTTCTTGGCGGGTTTCTTCTTGGAAGCCTTCTTGCCCTTGCCGCCCTTCATGAGCTTGGCCATGGTGCTGCCGAGTTCCGCCGGAGAATGGGTGGTCTTCACGCCCGCTTTCTCCAGGGCCTTGAACTTGGCCTGGGCGGTGCCGGCACCGCCGGAGACGATGGCGCCCGCGTGGCCCATGCGCTTGCCCGGGGGCGCGGTCACGCCGGCGATGTAGGCCACCACCGGCTTGGTCACGTGCTGCTTGATGTACTCAGCCGCGGCTTCCTCGTCGGTGCCGCCGATCTCGCCCACCATGATGATGCCTTCAGTCTGCGGGTCCTGTTCGAAGAGCTTGATCACGTCGATGAAGTTCATGCCGTGCACCGGGTCGCCGCCGATGCCGACGCAGGTGGACTGCCCGAGCTTGAGATTGGTGGTCTGGAACACGGCTTCATAGGTCAGCGTGCCGGAGCGCGAGACGATGCCGATCTTGCCCTTGCGATGGATGTGCCCCGGCATGATGCCGATCTTGCACTCGCCGGGGGTGATGATGCCCGGGCAGTTGGGCCCGATGAGCACGCAGTCCTTGTCGCGGATCGCGGCCTTGACCTTGATCATATCGGTGACCGGGATGCCTTCGGTGATGCACACGATCACCTTGATGCCGGCATCGGCTGCTTCCAGGATCGCGTCGGCGGCGAAGGCCGCCGGCACGTAGATCATGCTGGCCTCGGCGCCGGTGGCCTTGACCGCATCGTGCACGGTGTTGAACACCGGCAAGCCCAAGTGTTTCTCGCCGCCGCGGCCCGGGGTCACGCCGCCCACCAACTTGGTGCCGTAGGCGATGGCTTGTTCCGAGTGGAAGGTGCCCTGCTTGCCGGTGAAGCCCTGGCAGATGACCTTGGTCTTATTGTTGACGAGGATGCTCATGGGTGTCTCTTACTTGCGCTTGATCGAAGCGACGACTTTCTTCGCCGCGTCGGTGAGGTCGTTGGCGGGGATGATGGCGAGGCCGCTCTCTTTCAGCAGCTTCTTGCCCTGTTCCACGTTGGTGCCTTCCAGACGCACCACCACGGGCACTTGCACGCCCACACCCTTGACCGCGTTGATGATGCCCTCCGCGATCAGGTCGCAGCGCACGATGCCGCCGAAGATATTGACCAGGATGGCCTTCACCGACTTATTGGAGAGGATCAGGTTGAAGGCTGCGGTGACGCGCTCGGTGGTGGCGCCGCCGCCCACGTCCAGGAAGTTGGCCGGCGTGCCGCCATGCAGCTTGATGATGTCCATGGTGGCCATGGCCAAACCTGCGCCGTTCACCATGCAGGCGATATCGCCGTCCAGGGACACGTAGTTGAGTTCATGTTCGCGGGCCTGGGCCTCACGCTCATCTTCCTGCCTGGCATCGCGCATGGCCGCGAGCTTGGGCTGGCGATACAGCGCGTTGTCATCCAGGTTGAGCTTGGCATCCAGCGCCAGTACCCGGCCGTCTTTGGTGACGATCAAGGGATTGATCTCCACCAGGCTCACGTCGCGTTCCATGAAGAGCTTGTACAGGCCCTCGGCGATCTTGCCGAAAGCCGCCATGTGTTCCTTGCTGGTGAGACCGAGGCCGAAGGCCAACTCGCGGATCTGGTTGGGCTGGATGCCGGTGGCGGGATGCACCCACACGTGGAAGATCTTCTCGGGGGTCTTGGCCGCCACTTCCTCGATGTCCATGCCGCCGGCGGCAGAGGCCATGAACACCACCTGCTCGCGGGCACGGTCCACCAGCACCGAGAGATACAGCTCGCGCTCGATATCGGAGCCCGCTTCCACGATCACGGAATTGATAGGGAGGCCCTCGGGGCCGGTCTGGTGGGTATGCAGGCGCTTGCCCAGCATGCCCTCGGTGGCGGCACGCACCTCGCCGGTGCTGCGGCAGAGCTTCACGCCCCCCGCCTTGCCGCGGCCGCCGGCGTGCACCTGGGCCTTCACCACCCAAAGGGCTCCCCCTAAGGTCTGGGCCGCGTTCACAGCCTCGCCGGCGTTCTTGGCCGGCATTCCGCGGGGCACCGGGATGCCGTATTCTGCAAACAGTTGTTTTGCCTGATATTCGTGCAGGTTCATGGGCTTGGGATTTCGGGCTGGGTGGGAGGAGCGCTATTTTGAAGCAAAGACCGCACCTAAGCAAAGCGCGGCCCAACGGACAGGCATGAACACCACGCAGAACACAAGCTTGCAGCCGGACCACGAGGCTCGCCCGGGCGAGACGCCCGCCTGGCGCCTGCTCAACATCGTCAACCTGTTCCGTACCGTGGTGGGCGGGCTGGTGGTGGTGCTGTACTTCAGTGACCACAGCCCGCGCCTCTTGGGCGACGTGTATCCGGGCCTGTTCCTCTGGACGGGCATCATGTATTTCAGCTTCGGCATCCTGGCAAGCATCACCGTCCGCGCCCGCCGGCCGGGCCTGCAGATACAGACCTACGCCCAACTCGCCGCCGACATCGCCGCCGTACTGCTTCTGATGCATGCCTCCGGGGGCGCTGCCAGCGGTCTCGGCAGCCTGCTGTTCATCACCGTCTCCATCAACAGCGTGTTGCTGACACCTCGCATCAGCATCGCCTTCGCCGCGATGGCGGCCATCGCCGTGTTGGGCGAGCAGGGCATCGCCATCCTGTATGGCACAGCGGAACAAGGTGGCTACACCCAGGCCGGCATCATCGGTCTGATCATGTTCGCCGCCGCGATCGGCGGCCAGATCGTAGGCCGCCGATTGCGCGAGACTGAAGCCCTGGCGGAACAGCGTGGCCTGGACCTCGCCGACCTTTCGGAAATTAACGAGTATGTGATCCAGCACATGCGTTCCGGAGTGCTGGTAGTGGATGAACATGATCGCATCCGCATGCTCAACAGCGCTGCCGCCGAGAGCCTGCATATCGACGCGGATGCACGCAGCCCGCTGGATGATGCCGCACCACGTCTGCAGAGCGAGTTGCGGAGTTGGCGGCGCGGCGAGGCCATCCGCCCGGCCACCGTGGTATCACCGCGCGGCCGGCCCCTGATCCCGCGCTTCGCCGGCATCGGCCGCAACCGCGGCGGCGGCGCGCTGATCTTCCTGGAGGACGCGAGCGCCGTGGCCGAGCAGGTGCGACAGATGAAGCTAGCGACGCTCGGCCGCCTCACCGCCAGCATCGCCCACGAGATCCGCAACCCACTGTCGGCTGTGAGCCATGCCAACCAGCTGTTGGCCGAATCGCCGCAGATTGACCTCGGTGACCGGCGTCTCACCGAGATCATCGGCGAACATGCCAGGCGTATGGAGCGCATCGTGGAGAACATCCTGCAGCTGTCACGGCGCGACGCGACCCGCGCCGAGGAGTTGGACGTCACCGCCTGGCTCAAGGACTTCATCACGGAGTTCCGCGACCGCCATGCCCTGCCGGCGGAATCGGTGCCACTCGACGCCGAATACCGGCGGTTGCCACGCATGCGCGTGGATCCCACGCACCTGCACCAGATCGTATGGAACTTGTCGGAAAACGCCCTGCGCCACGGCCGCAAGGGTCTGGATGGCGCGCCGCGCGTCGAATACCGTATCGGCCCGCTGGCGGCAGAGGGCGCGGGCTACCTGGAAGTATTGGACCGCGGGCCCGGCGTGCCACCGGACATCGCCGAGCACATCTTCGAACCCTTCTACACCTCCGATCCGCGTGGCACGGGCCTGGGGCTTTTCATCGCCCGTGAACTCTGCGAATGTAACCGCGCCCGCCTCTCCTATGCGTCGCGCCCGCAGGGAGGCAGCTGTTTCCGTATCGAGTTCGGCGCCGCCGAAGGCTGGTTGATCTGAACATGCACAAACCCACGGCATTGGTGGTGGACGACGAGCCCGCCATCCGCGAACTCATCGAGCTCACGCTCACACGCATGGACGTCGCGTGCGTACTGGCTGCCGACCTGAAGGAAGCCCACGCCCTATTACAAACCCAGGCAGTGGACCTCTGCCTCACCGACATGAAACTGCCGGACGGTAACGGGCTGGAGCTCGTCAGCCACATCCAGGCACACGCTCCGCAGGTGCCGGTGGCTGTGATCACGGCCCATGGCAACGTGGAGTCCGCCGTGCAGGCGCTAAAAAACGGCGCCTTCGACTTCGTCTCCAAGCCAGTCGACCTCACGGCGTTGCGCAACTTGGTGAGCACAGCGCTAAAATTGCGCGATCAGAAGCACATCGGAGACCGTGGCTCTACCCAGTTGCTGGGGCGCTCACCCGCCATCGAGCAGGTACGCGTCATGGTGAGCAAAGTTGCCCGTAGCCAGGCACCGGTGCACATCAGCGGCGAATCCGGTACCGGCAAGGAACTGGTGGCCAGGCTCATCCACGAGAACGGTGCGCGCGCGGAGAACGCCTTCGTCGCCGTGAACTGCGGCGCGATACCCGGCGAACTCATGGAGAGCGAGTTCTTCGGTCACAGGAAGGGGAGCTTCACCGGCGCTGTCGCCGACAAGGACGGTCTGTTCCAGGCCGCCCAGGGCGGCACCTTATTCCTGGATGAGGTGGCGGAATTGCCGCTGCACATGCAGGTAAAGCTGTTGCGGGTGATCCAGGAGAAGGCGATCCGCGCCGTCGGCGCGCAACGCGAGATCCCGGTGGATGTGCGCATCCTCTCCGCCACCCACCGCAACCTCGCCGAGATGGTGCGCGCGGGACGTTTCCGCGAGGACCTTTATTACCGGATCAATGTCATCGAGTTGCGCGTGCCCGCCTTGCGTGACCGGCCCGAAGATATGACGCTCCTCGCTGAGCATATCCTCGCCCGCCTGGCCCAAAGCCGTGAACCCGCCCGCCTCACTCCTGATGCGACGGCATTGCTGCAGACGTATGGTTTCCCCGGCAACGTGCGGGAACTGGAGAACATCCTGGAACGGGCTACCACCCTCGCCGAGGGCGAGCTGATCCATGCCGATGACATCCACCTGCAATCCGCCGCCGAGACTGACGAAGTAGAACCCGTCACGGGACCAGGCGCCCAACCTCTGGGGAAGCAGTTGGGCGAGGTAGAGAAGGAAGCCATCAAGAAGGCGCTGGAACAGGCGCGCTACAACAAGACCGCCGCCGCGAAGCTCCTTGGCATGAGCTTCCGGCAACTGCGCTACCGCATAAAAAAGCTGGGCCTGGAATGAGGCCCTCGCCACTGCTGGGGAGCTGACCAACACTGACAGGGATTGTCAGTATTTGACACGGTTGAGCTACTCGATCGAACTCTAACTCACTGATATCAAAAGCCAAAATAGCTGGCACACATGTTGCTTACGTATAAAGCAGGAGTGTAAAGTCGGCACTCTAGGATTCTGTTCAAAGTTGACGTCAACACCTTGAGGAGTCATCCATGAAGACGTTGCAAAAGGGTTTCACCCTTATCGAATTGATGATCGTGATCGCGATCATCGGCATCTTGGCGGCCATCGCCATCCCGGCGTATCAGGACTACATCGCGCGTTCGCAGATGTCGGAAGGCATCCAGTTGTCGGGCGGCGGCGAAGTCGGTGTCTCGGAGTTCTACCAGAACAACAGCCGTTATCCGTTACATCTGTCGTCGGTCTACAGCACCTCCACCCCGGCTGCCCCCGTCGGCGCGGGCCGTTACGTGACGGTCGTGGATGGCATTGCGAACGGCAGTTCGTATGGCATCTTTGCGCTCATGAAGCCAGCGAGCGTCAACACCAACATCAAGAGCACGGTGGTCGAGATCTGGACCGCTGATGGTGGCAACACCTGGCATTGCGGCCCCGCGGCCTCGGGCAACGGTACGCCGGTTGCTGAAAAGTACCTGCCGGCTTCCTGCCGCGACACCACTCCGGCTCCTCCGTGATCTGATCTGAGTCTAGAGTTGGTTGCTATGCCCCGCTCCAAGCGGGGCATAGCTTTTAGGGAACCCTGGAATCTGATGTGATATCCCCATGGAAGCATCCGGCATCCGATCGAAATCCCTGTTGCTCGGAGCCGGCCTGTTGATGCTTGTGCTGGGCTTCGCCGTATATCTGCCGGGATTGCCCGGTGACTTCGTCTTCGACGACTTCAGCAATATCGTCGCCAATCCAGCGGTGACGTCACCCATCCACGGCCTCACCGGACTGTGGCAGTCCATGTTCTCGGCTCCGATGGGTGGATTGTTACGACCCATAAGCATGTTGAGTTTCATCCTCAATGTGGCGCTGCTCGGCATGTCACCTGCCGGATTTAAGGTCGTCAACATTGCCATCCACCTTTGCTGCGGCATGATGCTTTGGTTCGTGGCACGCGAGCTTCTGCGAGCCAACGCCTCGGTCAGCCGCCACGAACCACGCAGAACGACCATCGAATGGCTCAGCATGGCGGTCACTGCACTATGGTTGGTCCATCCGCTGAACCTGACTGCAGTACTGTATTCGGTGCAGCGAGAGACCTCGCTGGGCGCATTTTTCACCGCCGCAGCGATCCTCGCGTATCTGATAGGCCGGCGACGTCAACAACAGGGCAAGGGACGCATATTGATCTGGCTGCTCTCACCTCTGTTGACCATAACCGGCATGCTCAGCAAGGAGAACGCAGCACTCACGCCGCTGTACCTATTGGTCATCGAGTGCACCTTGTTGCGTTTTCAAGCTGCCGATGCACGCAGCCGTCGTGAGATCCACTGGTATTTCGTGATACTGCTACTGCTGCCCGTATTGGCGGTCGCGGCACTCATGGCGATCCACCCAGGATTTTTTTTCGCCGCGTACGGGGCTCGGGACTTCACGCTCTATCAACGCCTGCTCAGTGAGTCCCGCATCGTGCTGGATTATCTGCGCTGGCTGGCCGTACCGGATCTGAGCCAACTCGGCCTGTTCCACGAAGACATCCTGCCTTCCCAAGGCCTGCTGGAACCACTCTCGACATTGCCGAGTGTCGCGGGGATTGCAGCCTTGCTGGCGACCGCGTTGTGGTTGCGCCGACGTCTGCCTTTGCTGAGTTTCGGCATCCTCTGGTTCTTCGCCGGACACCTGATGGAGTCCACGATCCTCCCGTTGGAGCTGACTTTCGAGCACCGCAACTATCTGCCTGGCTTCGGCCTCATCTTGGGCGTAGTCGGCACCCTCTACCCTTGGGCAGAAGACCAGGGCTATGGCCAGCTCGCAAAAGGCCTGCTCGCTGTGGCCATCGCAGTCCTGGCCCTGACTACGGCCATGCGCTCCTATGAGTGGCGCTCGGATCTATCGTTCGCCCAGTACGAATCCCAACACCACCCCCATTCGCCCCGCGCACTCACTGAACTCGAGTGGGCATACATGCGATATGTGATCGTCACCGGCAACCAAGCGGCCATCTCAGCCACGGTGGCCGCCGCGGATCGTGCCAAGGCTGCGGACCCCGGCAGTATCAACCAGGACGTGGCGCTGGCCTACATGTTCGCCAAGCTGCACGATCTCCCGCATGCGCAGGCCGCCCTGAAATCGGCGGGTCTGCGGGCCGCCTCCACCGCCCCCAGTTCCACCCAGCAGCTCGCGCTGCAGACGCTGCTGCAACTCGCGGCACCCGAAGATCGCCCGTTGTTCCCGGATATCGATACGGTATATAGGAATTCCATCGCCAACCCCAAGGTCGCCCGCCTACCCTGCTTTGCCTCGGACATGTGGAACTCCTTAGCACTGTTCCGGCAAGCCATCGTGGAGGTACCCTCGGCGCTGGACGCCATGCACCAAGCCGTGGCGTTGTGCCCCGGCAAGGTCTTACTGCATGCCAATTACGCCCGCATGCTGCTGAATTACGGTGATCCCAAGGATGCCAAGCCCGAAATCGATTCACTGCGGTCCATGTCCGACCTGCGCTACCTGCCGGAACTCAAGGCGCTGGAAGCGGACTATGCCGCCCAGGCGCAGCACGGGGCACGTCGTTGAGCCTTTGGTTTCCCTCACACCGGCCTTGCAGATAGAATCAGCCGCGCCATCCCGCCGCACTCAAGCTCATCATGCGTGACACCCGTCTCCTGAAACTACTGTTCATCAGCGCGGCGCTGGCGGCAGCCCTGCTCATCTACCGCCCCGGCCTGAGCGGCGGCTTTGCACTGGACGATTACACCAACGTGGTGGACAACCCTGCACTAGGCGTGCCCGACCTTGACTGGCAAAGCCTGAGCCACGCCATGTTCTCCTTCCAGGCGGGTCCCACCATGCGGCCGGTAAGCATGTTGAGCTTCGCCCTGAACCGCTATTTCAGCGGCGGCAACAGCGCCATGGCTTATAAGGTCACCAACCTGGTCATCCACTTGGTGAATGGGGTGCTGGTGTTCCTGTTGTTGATACGCCTCCTGAACGTCTACAGGCAGCGTTTCGCCCCACAACTGCTCAAGGAACGCCTCGACTGGCTAGCCCTGGTCTGCGGTGCCCTATGGCTCCTGCATCCCCTCAACGTGATGCCGGTGCTTTACGTGGTGCAGCGCGAGACCGCCCTCTCGGCGACCTTCATCCTGCTCGGTCTCAATGTCTATGTCTGGGCACGCCAGCGCCATGTCGACGGTCGAAGCGGCGCCTGGCTGTTATGGACTGCGGTCCCGTCGCTCACCGTATTGGCAGTGCTGAGCAAGGAATCCGGCGCCCTGCTACCGGTCTATGCACTGGTGATCGAATGCTTCCTGTTCCGGTTCCGGGGAGCGGACGGCGGAATGAGCCGCACCATCGTGGCGTTCTTCGGCCTGTTCCTGGTGTTGCCTGGTTGTGCCGGCTTCGCCTGGATGTTGCTGGCTCACCACGGCGGTTTCCTCGACTATTCAGGCCGCGACTACGACCTGCGCGAACGGTTGTTATCGGAGACGCGGGTAATCTGGCTCTACATCCGCTGGACGGTTTGGCCTGATCCGCGTGACCTCGGCCTCTATCACGATGACATCGCCGTCTCCCACGGCCTGCTGCATCCGGTGACCACCCTGCTTTCGATCCTAGCTCTCGCAGGACTGGTGGCTGCCTGCATCGGCTTGCGTCGGCGCTTGCCGTTGCTGGCCTTGGGGCTAGCATGGTTCCTGGGCGGCCAGCTCATGGAGTCCAGCATCTTCCCGCTGGAACTGGTGTTCGAGCACCGCTGCTATCTCCCGGATCTGGGGTTGATCCTGGCGGTGTTGTCGCTGCTGGTGCCTTTGCGCGACGATGCCGAGTGGCGGGTGGTCCGCTACGTGGCGGTGGCGGTCGCACTGGGACTCTGCGGTACCGTCACCTGGATGCGTGCCTACGACTGGCGCGACAACCTCGCATTCTCCGCCGCCGAAGCGCGGCATCATCCCGAGTCCCCCTACGCCACCTATATGCTGGGCCAAACCTACGCGAACTTGGCGCTCCTCGACGATCCGGAGCAATACGGCAACGCCGTGACCACGCTACGCGCCGCCTCGGCGGTACCGAACTCCACAGTGATCGCAGACGTATCGCTGGTGCTGGTGGAGGCACAACTCAAGGGCACGATCGACCCTGACGTTTTGCCTCGCATCGCGGCCAAAGTGAGCGACCGCAAACTCGCGGCCTCCGACATACAGGGCCTTTCGGCACTGGGCGATTGCGTGGACAAACGCAACTGCAAGGTGAAAGCCGCCGACATGCAGGCTATCTTCCATTCGGCGCTCACCAACCCGCATCTCGCCCAACTCAAGGACACCCACGCCAACATCCTGGTCATCTACGGCAACTACGAGTCGATCATGGACCAGGACTATAAGAGGGCGCGCAGCCTCATGGCGGATGCCGCTGCACTGGTGCCGACGGAACCCCAGTACCGCGAGAACTTGGTGACCATGGACATCGCCTTGCAGGATGCCGCCCATGCGCAGGAAGACATGGAAGCCTTGAAGCGGCTCAACTATTTCGGCCACTTGGACCCGGTGATCGCGGAGCTTGAGAAGCAGGTCTCCGCTCTGCCCCGGTGATGGGTCGGAACGATGTTATATTGCGCCCTTCTGCACATATCCTCGGTCATGCATGACTGAAGCCCAAACCTCGTTGTCGATCGTGATCCCCGCCAAGAACGAGGCGGTGAGCCTCGGCGTCGTGCTGCAGGAACTGAAGCGGCGCCACCCCGCGGCGGAGATCGTACTGGTGGACGACGGGTCGGATGACGGCACCGGCGAAGTGGCGCGCAAGGCCGGCGCCGTGGTGGTGCACAATCCCTATGCCCTCGGGAACGGCGCGGCCGTCAAAGCCGGCGTGCGCGCGGCGCGCGGCAGGCTGGTGGTGTGCATGGATGCCGATGGACAGCATGCACCGGCGGATGTGGCGCGGCTCCTGGAACTGCAGGCTGAAGGGTTTGACATGGTGGTGGGTGCCCGCAGCGGGAGTCGCTCACAGGCCTCGCCCTGGCGCCACCTGGCCAACACCTTCTATAACCTGCTCGCAAGCTGGATGACGGGGCACCGCATCCATGATCTGACGTCGGGGTTCCGTGTGGCGGACGCGGCGCGCTTCCGCGAGTTCCTGCACCTCCTACCGAACGGTTTCTCCTACCCGACCACCATCACCATGGCGTTCTTCCGCGCCGGTTATCGGGTGGGCTATGTGCCCATCGAGGCTCACAAGCGCGATGGCAAGAGTCATATCAAGCCTTTGCGCGACGGGGTACGCTTCCTCCTGATCATCTTCAAGATCGCTACCCTGTACTCGCCGCTCAAGATATTCCTGCCTATCAGCGCCCTATTCTTCTGCACCGGCGTGGGCTACTACGTATACACGTTCGTCGAGTATCACCGCTTCACCAACATGACCGCATTGTTGATCATCACTTCTGTGCTGGTATTCCTGATCGGACTGGTCTCGGAACAGATCACGACCTTACTGTTCGCCCGTCAACAACCCTGATCCATGACCGCCAAGCCACAGCGGGCTCGCGTCCTGGTGTTGACCTCGACCTACCCGCGACACCCCGGCGACGGCATGGTGCCGCCCTTCGTGCATGAGCTTTCACGGCGCCTCACGCCCTGGTTCGAGATGCACGTGCTGGCGCCACATGCTCCCGGAGCCGCGGTCACGGCGGAGATGGATGGAGTGCAGGTGCACCGATTCCGCTATCTGCCGGAACGCCTGGAGACGCTGGCCTACGGCGGCGGCATCCTGCCCGGACTGCGGCGCCGGCCTTGGCGCGCGGCCGGCCTCGTGCCGTTCATCGCGGCGGAATATCTGGCCGCGAGACGCCTGCTCCGCAGCCGGGACTTCTCCCTAGTGCATGCTCATTGGCTGGTGCCCCACGGCGTGATCGCGGCCCGGCTGCGTCGTCCAAGGCGCGCGCTGCTGGCTACCAGCCATGGTTCGGACCTGTTCGCCCTGGAACAGCCGTGGCTTCGACCGCTCAAGCGATATGCCCTGCGCAACGCCGATGCCGTAAGCGTGGTGAGCGCTGCGTTGCGTGGCAGAGCGGCATCCCTGATGGAAGACAGCGGGAAGATCCACGTGTTGCCCATGGGGGTCGATACAACCAGGTTCCAGCCACCTGCACCCAACAGCGCTCGCCAGGGTCTGCTCTTCGTCGGCCGCCTCGTGGAAGGCAAAGGGGTCAGCACCCTGCTGCAAGCCTTGGAACTGCTCCAGGCGCAGGGACTGCGCCCGACCTTGACTCTGGTCGGCTCCGGTCCCGCGGAAGCAGGCCTCCGGTCGCGGGTCACCCGCGCCGGCCTCGGCGACCGTGTGACTTTCCTTGGACCACTGCCGAACGGGGAGCTTCCGGCCCACTATCAGCGCGCAGCAGCGCTGGTGTTCCCATCGCTGCTCGGCAAACAAGGCCAGCAGGAAGGTATGGGCCTTGTACCACTCGAGGCGCTGGCATGTGGTTGCCCAGTGATTGCCAGCGCCTTGCCGGCAGTCACGGAGGTCATCAGCCATGAGGAGACTGGCCTGCTGTTTCCGCCGGGCGATGTGCAGGCCTTGGCCGCATGTGCCGCAGCCGTGCTGTCAGCTCCGGAGAAATACCAGGCTTGGGCGTCATCCGGACGTGACCGGATCATGACCACCCACAGCTGGGAAAATACCGCAGAGGGATATCGCGACCTTTACACCCGGCTCATCGAATCCGCACATCAGGCTTGAATCAACCGATCATCCCCATCTTGCTCACAGCGCCTATGACGTCCGTGACCGATAGCTCACGGATGCAGCGCGCATTGAAGAAAGGCACCGGACAGCGGTATTGGTCGCAAGCCAGGTTACACGCGCCCGAAATCAGGTTGACTACATGCGGATAAGGCGGTCGCCAGTAGAGCGGTGACGAACCGGTAAGGACCAGGGTGGGTTTCCCGAGCATCGCGGCCATGTGCATGACGCCGGAATTGTGGCAGATCACGCCGCGGCTCGCTGCGATGC
This sequence comes from Gammaproteobacteria bacterium, assembly GCA_036271575.1. Taxonomy (GTDB): domain Bacteria; phylum Pseudomonadota; class Gammaproteobacteria; order Natronospirales; family REEB76; genus DASUBN01. The sequence goes on along the minus strand of DATBAJ010000035.1, from coordinate 6,098 downwards.
ACTGCGCCAATCCCTGCAACGACAGGCCGGTGCGCACGCTCACGCGATGACGCTGTGCTGCAACCTGGCGGGTCTGCAGCATCTCCAGGTGAGACGATTCTTCGGGCACGCCTACCAGCATCAGGTCGAAGTCCGATTCCTGCAGCAGGTATCCCATGAACTCTGCCCATCGGTCATCCTGCCATAGCTTGGTCCGCCACCGGCCCTTGGCACCGGGATGCAGAAGCAGGTAATCCCCGTCGGTCCCGGGAGACGGCAGCGAGGCAGGCCACTGTCCGCCGTAAGGTTCGTGGATGGCCGCGGGCGCGGTGAGACCGAAAGCATCGATGTCGGCATGGATCTGCTCGCCCAGGAAGGGGCCCGCTGCAGCATGCCGCCTGCTCCAGATACGACGCGGTCGCATCACATGCGCCAGCATGCGTGTCTTGATGCGCGGATGAGGGCCGAGATACAACCAATCGAATTTCAAGTCGAGGCGGCGTAATTCTGTCAGGGCCGCTGCCGGAGCCGTCGGCAGTATCCGTAGCCGGGTGCGCAGGCCCAATTGCTCAAAGAGCCCGCTGAGATGCGTAGCAGTGGTCAGCAGATAGGGTGGTTGATCCAGGGCACTCTCCAGGGCCATCAGCAGCGGCCGCAACACCAGGATGTCGCCCAAACCTCCGCCCCACAGGATGCCGAAGTTGTCTTCCCGCCGCAGGAGGGCCTGGTGCATCAGTTCGCCGCCCCGGCTCCAGGTGCCAGCCTGACGATCCTATACAGAGCCGATCCCAACAGCAGTATCAGCAATACCTCGGTGATGAGTGTCACAGCGGCGGTGCCACGCCAGGAAAAGAAAGGCACCAGTAACAGGTTCAGGGCAACATTGAACACCGCAGCGCCGAATTCGATGTGGGTGCGGGTTGCCTGCCAGCCGGCCCCGGTGAGGGAGTCCGCCACGAACCGGTGCAGAGTCATGAGCAGCGGCACCACTGCCAGCCAACGGATCGCCTGCACCGATTCAGCGAACTCAGCGCCGAGCAGCCAAGGCAACAACGGTGCCAACAGATATAGGCCGGTGCCGGCGAGCAGCGCATAAGCGAGTGCGTGGGGCAGCAGCCTCCTGGACAGATCCCAGGTGCCGCGCACGCCTTGCTGACCGGAGGTGAAAAACCGGGCATAGGCTGCTGCAAGCAGGGAGTAGACCGGGATGAAGGCGACTTCCACGATGCGCGCCGCGGCAGTGTAGATGCCGGCTGCCTGTAGCGAGCCCAGGCGCGTCAAGAGTGCCTTATCGCTGTCCATGTAGATGCGCTGTGCGCTGAAACTGGATGCGAAATAGAAGCCCTCCCGGAACTCCCGGCGCCAGCCGTGCATGTCCCAACGCGGCATGCCGAGTTCCAGCGACACCCACACCACGGCGATCAAGGCCGCGATGATGGTCGCACCGAGATACAGCAGTGCCCATGTGTCGAGCACGCCGCTGCCCTGTACCCTGAACAAGATCAGCACACCCAGGAGGCGCGTCGTCGAATGCAGGATGCTGACCATGGCGGTCTTGAACAGACGATGCACAGCCTGGAAGGCGAGACAAGCGCTTTCGAGCAGGCGGGTGAACAGGAGGTCTGCCATAGCCACCCACAGCACCACTGACAGAGGCACGGAACGCGGTAGCACGATCCAGGCAAGCGCGAGCGCGACTACGATGAGCATGCTGCCGCTGAGGAAAGACATGATGATGGTGCGCCCCCAATACATGCCGAATGTATCGGGCGCCCGCGCGACATTCTTGACCAGCAGGTTGCCACTACCCCAGCCGGCGAAGGGTGCCAGCACTGCGACCAGCGCTACCGAGCCGGAGAACGCGCCATAGCCCTCCCGATGCAGGATGCGGGCGATCAGCACGAAATAGGCAAACTGCACCAGGATGCGCGTACCCTGGCCCAGGATCATCCACAAGGTGTTGCGGGCGAGGGCTCCGAAACTGAACAAAATTCGCTCCTCGTAAGTGGGGCTGCCGGCCCGCGACCGGCCTCCGTCCCAGGCAGTCCGGATGGCCTCGGGCACGAGGATTTTAGCCTCCAAAGGGGTGCTAGACCCCTGTCCACATTGGACAATTTAACCTTCCCCGCACTACTATCTTAGCCACGGATGCCTGCATCTCGGGCATCGGAATCCTCAAGGGTAGGGACCATGGCTACGACCACCGTCAAGACCAACTTGACCGGGCTTCCGCGCCGGCTAGTGGCAGCTGGCTTGCTGTCAGAACTGGATGCGGCCGATGCCCAGCGCGACGCCGCCGCCGAGAAACTGCTGCTGGTCAGCTACTTGGTCCGGATCAAGAAGATAGATGCGCGTGCCGTCGCCAGCGCCGCCTCGGAAGAGTTCGGCGTGCCGGCGGTGGACCTGGATGCCGTCGATCTCGCCCAGGCTCCGCTCAAGGACGTGGAAGCCCAGCTCATCGAAAAACACCATGCGCTGCCGCTCTATAAGCGCGGTCGCAAGCTGTTCGTGGCGGTCTCGGACCCCACCAACCTGCAGGCACTGGACGAGATCAAGTTCAAGACCGGCATGACCGTCGACGCGGTCATCGCCGAGGAAGATAAGCTCGCCAAGGCCATCGAGAAAGCCGTCCAGTCCATGGACACGTCCATGAAGGACTTGGCCGATGGCGACGTCGGTGACCTGGACATCTCCGCCGGCGATGATGATGCCGCGCCAACCGATGAGGGCAGTGCCGACATCGACGACGCGCCGGTAGTGAAGTTCGTCAACAAGGTGCTGCTGGACGCCATCAACAAGGGCGCCTCGGATATCCACTGGGAACCCTACGAGAAGGAATATCGCGTGCGCTTCCGTCAGGACGGCATGCTGCGCGAGGTGGTGAAGCCGCCCATGGTGCTCGGCCCCAAGATCGCCGCGCGTCTCAAGGTCATGGCCAAGCTCGACATCTCGGAGCGGCGCATCCCCCAGGACGGCCGCGTCAAGCTCAAACTGTCGGCCACCCGCTCCATCGATTTCCGCATGGCCACCTGCCCCACGCTCTTCGGCGAGAAGATCGTGATGCGTATCCTGGACTCTTCCAGCGCCAAACTGGGCATCGACGCGCTGGGCTACGAGGACTTCCAGAAGAAGCTGTACCTCGAAGCCCTGGAGAAACCCTACGGCATGATCCTGATCACGGGGCCCACCGGCTCCGGCAAGACCGTGTCGCTGTATACCGGCATCAACATCCTCAACACCGAAGACCGCAACATCTGCACCGCCGAGGATCCGGCGGAAATCCAGCTGCCCGGCGTGAACCAGGTCAACGTCAATCCCAAGGTTGGCTTGACCTTCGGCGCCGCGCTCAAGTCCTTCCTGCGACTCGATCAGGACATCAACTAGGTGGGTGAGATACGCGATCTGGAGACTGCCGAGATCGCCATCAAGGCGGCCCAGACCGGCCACATGGTGCTGGCCACGCTGCACACCAACGATGCGCCCAAGACCCTGACCCGTCTCGCCGACATCGGCGTGGCGCCCTACTCCATCGCCACCGCGGTGAACCTGATCATCGCGCAACGCCTGGCGCGCCGGCTGTGCAAGAACTGCAAGAAGCAGGCGGATATCCCGCGTGAGGCCCTGCTCAAGGAGGGCTTCACCGATACCGAGATCGACGCCGGCCTCACCATCTTCGAGCCGGTAGGTTGCGACCAGTGCAACGAGGGTTATAAGGGCCGTACTGGCATCTACCAGGTGATGCCCGTCTCGGAAGCCATGGGCAAGATCATCATGGAGGGCGGTAACGCCATCCAGATCGCCGAGCAGTCAGAGAAGGATGGGGTCCCCGATCTGCGCCGCTCGGGCCTGACCAAGGTCAAGGCCGGTCACTTCGGTCTTGCCGAACTCAATCGCATCACCGTCGAATAACAGGCAGTCAGAGCACCATGGCCGACGCAGCTGCAGCAGCGAAAAACCTCAACTTCGTCTGGGAAGGGACGGACAAGAAGGGCAACCGCATCAAGGGCAAGACCATCGCGCCGAATGAGGCCGCGGTCAAGGCCGATCTGCGCCGCCAGGGCATCGCGCCGGTCAAGATCGCCAAGGCGCGCCGCAAGGCCGGCAAGAAGATCGAATCTGCGGACATCGCCTTCTTCAGCCGCCAGATGTCCACCATGATGAGCTCCGGCGTGCCGCTGGTGCAGTCCATGGACATCATCGGCAAGGGCCATGTCAACCCGAACATGCAGGACATGGTGATGGCTATCAAGGCCGACGTGGAGGCGGGCAATAACCTGGCCGACGCGCTCGCCAAGCATCCGCTCTATTTCGACGACCTGTTCGTGAGCTTGGTGCGGGCCGGCGAGCAGGCGGGTGCCCTCGAGACACTGTTGGACAAGATCGCGACCTATAAGGAGAAGACCGAGCGCATCAAGAAGAAGATCAAGAAAGCGCTGTCTTACCCGATCGCCGTGCTGGTGGTGGCCTTCGTGGTGACGGGTATCCTGCTGGTATTCGTGATCCCGCAGTTCGAGGAGCTGTTCAAGGGCTTCGGCGCCGACCTGCCGGCCTTCACCCAATTCGTGGTGAACATGTCGCGCTCAGTGCGCTCGCAGGGCTATATCTATCTCATCGTCATCGGCGGCGCCTTCGCCACCTTCACCTACTTCAAGAAACGTTCACGCAAATTCCGCGAGTACCTGGACCGGATCTCCCTCAAGGTCCCTGTGGTGGGCGATATCCTCACCAAGTCCGCCCTGGCACGCTTCGCCCGCACCCTTTCCACCATGTTCGCGGCCGGCGTGAACCTGGTGGACGCGCTGACCTCGGTGTCCGGCGCCACCGGCAACATCATCTACGAACAGGCCACCCTCAAGATCCGCGACCAGGTCTCCACCGGCCAGCAGCTCAATACCACCATGAGTCAGACCGGCCTGTTCCCGCATGTCATGATCCAGATGATCGCCATCGGTGAAGAGGCGGGCTCCATCGACGCCATGGCTGCGAAAGTCGCCGACTTCTACGAGGAAGAGGTGGACAACGCAGTGGACAACCTCACCAGCCTCATGGAACCGCTGATCATGGCGGTGCTGGGCGTGCTGGTGGGCGGCCTGGTCGTCGCCATGTACCTGCCCATCTTCAAGCTGGGTTCGGTCATCTAAAAGACGAAAGCTTCCGCGGCCTGCCTCGCGGGCCGTTGGAAACATTTTCCTGGGGTAAAGATGGCTATCACGCTCTTGCTGGAGAACAATCCGCTCGCGTTCACGTTCCTCTGCATACTGCTGGGACTCCTGGTAGGCAGCTTCCTCAATGTGGTGATCCACCGCCTGCCCATCATGCTGGAACGCGAATGGCGCGCTGAGTACGCGTCAGAGCAGCCGCCGAAAGAACGCTTCGACCTCGTGATGCCCCGCTCCCGCTGCCCGCACTGCGGTCACGGCATCACTGCCTTCGAGAATGTCCCGATAATCAGTTACCTCATGCTGCGCGGCCGCTGCAGCGCCTGCCATGCGCCCATCTCGCCGCGCTATGTGGCGGTGGAGACGCTCACCGGGCTGCTGTCCGGTGCCGTCGCCTGGCATTTCGGTTTCGGCGCCGAGGCATTCGGTGGACTGTTCCTCACCTGGGGGCTCATCGCGCTGGCCGGCATCGACGTCGAGACCCAGTTGCTGCCGGATCGTATCACCCTGCCCATCCTATGGTTGGGTCTGCTGTTCAATACCCAGGGCGCATTCACCGACTTGCGTTCCGCAGTGATCGGCGCCGCGGCAGGCTATCTGTCGCTGTGGCTCATCTATCAGTTGTTCAAGTTGGCCACCGGCAAGGAAGGCATGGGCTATGGCGACTTCAAGCTCTATGCACTCATCGGCGCCTGGCTGGGCTGGCAACAGCTCTTGGTGGTGATCCTGCTGGCTTCCGGCGTCGGAGCCGTGGTGGGTCTCGTGCTGCTGGGACTGAAGCGCATCGCCCACGTGGATGTGCCGGTGCCCTTCGGTCCGTTCCTGGCAGCTGCCGGCTGGATCGCACTCATGTGGGGCCATCCGCTGGTCACCGCGTATCTCAGCGTCAGCGCCACACACTGAATCCATGCTCAAGGTAGGTCTCACGGGGGGCATCGGCAGCGGCAAGTCCGCCGTCGC
>DATBAJ010000034.1:0-48905 GCA_036271575.1 Gammaproteobacteria bacterium | reverse complement strand
GGTGGTGACCGAATTGCTGGGCCAGGGCGTGAACGGGGTGACCGGCGATTACTCGCGGGGCGCCTCCGGCTTCTGGGTCGAGGGCGGCGAGATCGCTTATCCGGTGGAGGAGGTCACCATCGCCGGCAACCTCAAGGACATTTTCCTGGGCTTGGCCGCCGTCGGCAACGACGTGGACGTGCGCGGCGCCATACAGACAGGTTCGATACTCGTCAACGAGATGACCATCGCCGGCGAGTAGAAGCCGATCTTTTGTCCGCTGGCGTTGTGACGGATAGGATGTCCTAACGTCGCGGGAGGGCAGGATGCCCGGGAGCGACGGGCGCTTTGATGAGCGCTGCGCTACGCATCCGGCTCCGCTTGCGGCCCAGGTCGCACATCCATGTGCTTCCGTTCGCCGCATGCGGCGAACCCCTCCTGCGCGCCTAGCCAGCGGCCAAAATCTCTGGCTTTTAGTGTTTGAAAAGCTTGAACGGAGGGGTCCTTATGCACCGCCTGCTATCCTTATCTCTACTCTTGTTTCCGCTCATGAGCATGGCTGCAAATCCGACCACTCCTGCCGGCAAGCATCCCATCGCCATCGTCATCCACGGCGGTGCCGGCACCATCAGCCGCAAGGACATGACGCCGGAGATGGACAAACAGTATCGGGCCGCCCTGAAGCAGTCGCTGGAGGCGGGCTATGCGGTGCTGAAACGGGGCGGTAAGAGCCTGGATGCAGTGCAGGCCGCCATCCGTGTGATGGAGGATAATCCCTTGTTCAACGCCGGCAAGGGCGCGGTGTTCGATCACGAAGGCAAGAATGAACTGGATGCGGCCGTCATGGATGGCACCACCCTGAAAGCCGGCGCGGTGGCGGGAGTGGAGCACATCAAGAACCCCATCGACCTTGCGCGCCTCGTCATGGATAAGACCCCCCACGTGTTGCTGATCGGCGAAGGCGCCGAGGAATTCGCCAAGTCCCAGGGCGTGCCGCTGGTGCCCCAGAGTTATTTCTTCACCCAGCACCGCTGGGACGAATTGCAGAAGGCCCTCAAGGAGGAGAAGGCGGGCAAGGGTGGCAGCGGCAAGGACGATTACCCCGGCACCTCCGGCCATGGCTACGGCACCGTGGGTGCAGTGGCACTGGACCGGGATGGTGACCTGGCGGCAGGTACCTCCACCGGCGGCCTCACCAACAAGTACTTCGGCCGGGTGGGGGATTCCCCCATCATCGGCGCCGGCACCTATGCCAACACCAAGACCTGTGGCGTCTCCGGCACCGGCACCGGCGAGTTCTTCATCCGCCTGGGGCTCGCCAAGACCATCTCGGACCTGATGCTCTACAAGGGCATGACAGTGCAGCAGGCCGCCGACCAACTGGTCCTGCAGGACCTGGTGGCCCTCGGTGGCGAGGATACGGGCGGTGCCATCGCCATGGACCATGACGGCAACATCCGCATGCCCTTCAACACCGAGGGCATGTACCGCGGCTACATCGACACCCAAGCCAAGGAAGTTGTGGCAATCTATAAGGATGAATAGGCGCCGTCGCGCCTGATGTATCCAAAATTAGGGAGTCGGACATGGGTTATCTGCACATCAACTTACTGGCGGTGCTGGTCGCTGCCGTCGCCACCTTCGGCATCGGCGCGCTGTGGTATTCGCCGATCCTGTTCGGCAAACAGTGGGTGGCGTTCAACGAGGTGACGCCGGACAAGGTCGAGGCCATGCGCAAGGGCGCGGCCAAGCTGTATGGCATCTCCTTCCTCTGCTACGTGGTGCTGGCGGCGGTGTTTGCCATCCTGATCCGCATGGTGCATCTGCAGACGGTGTTGGGCGGGGCCAAGATGGGCGGCATGCTGTGGGTGGGTTTCGTCGCCACCCTGGGGCTGACGGCGAACCTGTACTCCGGCAGGTCCATCAAGGCTTTCGCCCTGGATGCGGGTTACCAGCTGGTGTTCATGGTGGTGATGGGGCTGATTCTCAGCATCTGGCACTGAGGCCTTGGGCCTCCCGGTTCCGAAGACGGCGCCCTCGGGCGCCGTCTTTCTTTCTACATAAGATTTCTGCATATAAATCCATTTGACCGTTCCGGAAGCTCTGTGCTCATCCAGCGCGGCTGCGATAATCGCGTCACGTCTGAGGGGATGGGTCGTGCCGTTAGCGCTGGTCATCAGCATCATCACCGCCGCGGTGTTCACCGCTGCCGTCGCCTGGGCCCTGCTCTGGCTCAGCCTGCGCCTGGCATCGCTGTTGCGTTTCAAGGGAGCGTTCCCGGAGGGCGTGCAGAATGCCGCGGGCGGCATCGCCCGGCGCGAGCTCAGGCGCCTGGAGCGGGAACTGGCCGTGCTCACGGCCGGCGTCTCGGCAGCCGTAGGTGCGGCGGTGCTGCTCGCCCTGTATGGCAACACGCGTCTCACCGGGGTCTGGCTGTGGCTCCTGTTCGGCCTGGCCTGCACACTGGTGGTGGCCTGGATCGTGTTCCTGGTGCGACAGCTGATGCGCTGGCGCGAGGCACGCTTCGCGGCCCGCGCCCAGGCTGCCTTCGCTGCTTCCTTGGCGCGCCTCAACTTGCAGGGCCTGCGGGTGTTCCACGACGTCGCTCTGGGCGATCTCACCCTGGATCACGTGGTCCTGGGCCTGCGCGGACTGTTCGTCATACGGGTGGTGACGCGCCGTCCGGCGCGGGGCGCTGAGACGGTGGTGCGCATCAATGGGCGCTCCATCGAGTTCCAGGACGGTTTCGCGCTGCTGGACACTCTGTCCCTCACGGAGCGTGCCGCCCGCGCCCTGGCCGACATGCAGGTGAAGGGCCTGAGCCATCGGCCCCACGTGCTGCCGGTGGTGGCGGTGCCCGGCTGGGAGATCGCGCCGGCCCAGGGTGCGGCGGGCGAGACTTTCCTGGCCAACGAGAAGACCGCGATGCTGCTTACCCGCGTCGCCAAACCCGCCGACTCCCTCATGGATGCGGACGTGGCTTTGCTGCAGGAACACTTGACGAAACTCAGCATGGACACGCTGCTCTGAGCGCGCTCGTAACCCGTTACAGTCCGCAATAAATCCGCAACAATTTGATACACGCCATGCCGTGCCGCGACCGTATGGGGATGCGGCCATTCGGTAAAATCTCGCTTGCCGCCGACACAATCCCGGCCGTCCTGTGAGGCTCCCGTGCCGACTCCGCGCCGCAAGAAACTCATCATCGCCCTGGTGATCGGAGCCGTCGTGCTGGCGCTCGCGGTGGCGGTGGTGCTGCGCCTCATGTTCGCCGGCCACGCTGCGATGTCCGGTCGCGGCGGCGGCCGCTTCGGCGGGGGCGCGGGCGGCCCGACGCCGGTGGGGGTGGCCTCGGTCACCGGCGCCGACGTGCCGGTGATCTACGACGCTCTCGGCACCGTCACGCCGCTCGCCACCGTCACCGTGCGCAGCCAGATCAACGGCCAGCTCACCCAGGTAGTTTTCCACGAGGGCCAGATGGTGAAGGCCGGCGACTTCCTGGCACAGGTGGACCCGCGTCCCTATCAGGCCGCACTCGAGCAAGCCGAAGGCGCATTGGCCCGCGACCAGGCGCTGCTCAAGGAAGCCCAGATCGATCTCGCCCGCTATCAGGGCTTGGCCGCCGAGAACTCCATCGCCACCCAGCAGGTGGATACCCAGCAGTCCCTGGTGCATCAGTACGAAGGTACCGTCAAGGCGGACCAGGCCCAGGTGGACATGCAGAACCTGAACCTGACCTACGCTCACATCAGTGCGCCGGTGTCGGGTCGCGTGGGCCTGCGCCAGGTGGACGTGGGCAACTACGTGACCACCGGTGACGCCAACGGCGTGGCCGTGATCACCGAACTGGAACCCATCTCGGTCCTGTTCTCGCTGCCGGAGGATGACCTGCCCGCGATCCTGACGCGCTTCCGCAGCGGCGCCGCCTTGCCCGCCGCCGCCTACGACCGCAGCCAGACCCGGCTCCTGGCCACGGGCCGCCTGAGCGCGGTGGATAACCAGGTGGACGTGACCACCGGCACCGTGAAGCTGCGTGCCCTGTTCGACAATCGCGACCACATCCTGTTTCCCAACCAGTTCGTGAACGTGGCGCTCACCGCCGATGTGTTGCAGGGCGCGCTGGTGATGCCGGTGCCGGCCATCCAGCGCGGCGCACAGGGCACCTTCGTCTATGAGGTGAAGCCCGACGACACGGTCGCGGTGCAAGTGGTGACCCTCGGTCCCCAGGATGGGCAGCGCGTGGTGGTGCAGAGCGGGCTCAAGCTGGGTGACAAGGTGGTGACCGACGGCGCGGATCGGCTGCGCGAAGGCGCTCAGGTGGAAGTGCCGGCAGCCGGTACCACGCCGGTACCCGCGGCGACGACCGGCAAGGTCAAGTGGACGCACAAACCCGGCGACACTTCCCATCGCCATCACGCACCGCCCGGCGGTAGCTGACCGCCGCGCGGTCATGAGCCGGCAGTGAGTCCCTCCAGTCCATTCATCCTGCGGCCCGTCGCCACCTCGCTCTTGATGGCGGCGGTGCTGCTGGCCGGCGTCATCGCCTACCAGTTCCTGCCGGTGTCGGCGCTGCCGGAGGTGGACTACCCCACCATCGAGGTGCAGACCTTCTATCCCGGCGCGAGCCCGGACGTGATGGCGACCTCGGTGACCGCGCCCCTGGAGCGCCAGTTCGGCCAGATGCCGAGCCTGAACCAGATGTCCTCCGTGAGCTCCGGCGGCGCCTCGGTCATCACACTGCAGTTCGACCTGAACCTCACGCTCGACATCGCGGAGCAGGAAGTACAGGCCGCCATCAATGCCGCGGGCAACCTCCTGCCTTCGGACCTGCCGGCGCCGCCCATCTATGCCAAGGTCAATCCCGCGGATGCGCCCATCCTGACGCTCGCCGTCACTTCCAAGACCCTGCCGCTCACCCAACTGGAAGACCTCACCGACACGCGCCTCGCGCAGCAGATCTCGCAGATGCCGGGCGTGGGTCTCGTCAGTCTGGCCGGCGGACAGCGGCCCTCGGTGCGCATCCAGGCCAACTTGCAGGCCTTGTCCGCCCACGGTCTCAACATCGATGACCTGCGCACCAGCATCAGCAACGCCAACGTCAACGGGCCCAAGGGCAGTTTCGACGGCCCGGCCCGCGCCTACACCATCAATGCCAACGACCAGCTGACCAGCGCCGACCAGTACAAGGACATCGTGGTGGCCTACCGCGACGGCGCGCCGGTACACCTCGGCGACGTGGCAGAGGTGGTGCAGGGGGCCGAGAACTCCAAGCTCGCCGCCTGGGCCAACGGTGTGCCGGCCATCATCCTCAACGTGCAGCGCCAGCCCAACGCCAACGTCATCAAGGTGGTGGATGGCATCAAGGCGCGGCTGCCGCAACTGCAGGCTGCGATGCCGGCGGCGGTGGACGTGAGCCTGATCCTGGACCGCACCAACACCATCCGCGCCTCGGTGCGTGACATCGAGCTGGAGCTGGTGCTGGCGGTGGTGCTGGTGGTGCTGGTCATGTATCTGTTCCTGCGCAGCGTACCCGCCACGCTCATCCCCAGCCTGTCCATGCCCCTGTCCCTGATCGGCGCCATGGGCGTGATGTATCTACTGGATTTCAGCCTGGATAACCTCTCGCTGATGGCGCTCACCATCGCCGCAGGCTTCGTGGTGGACGACGCCATCGTGATGATCGAGAACATCTCACGCTACATAGAGGAAGGCGAGACGCCGCTGCAGGCGGCGCTGAAGGGTTCCGGACAAATCGGTTTCACCATCATCTCCCTGACCATCTCGCTGATCGCGGTGCTGATCCCGCTCTTGTTCATGGGCGATGTGGTTGGCCGGCTGTTCCGCGAGTTCGCCATCACCCTTGCCGCCACCATACTCATCTCGGCGGCCGTATCCCTGACCCTGGTACCCATGCTCTGCGCCAAGCTGCTGCACAAGGAGCGGCAGGCCGAGGAGGGCAAGTGGGCGCGGCGTTACCGGGAATGGTTCGATGCCCTGATCGCGCGCTATGCCATGGCCCTGGATTGGGTGCTGGCGCGGCAGCGCATGACCCTGTGGGTAGCGGTGGGGACGATGGTCCTGACGGTGCTGCTCTATGTCGTGATCCCCAAGGGCTTCTTCCCCACCCAGGACACAGGACTCATCCAGGGCATCTCAGAAGCCTCACCCTCCATCTCCTTCGCCGCCATGCAAGAGCGCCAGCAGGCTTTGGGGCAAGCCATCCAGAAGGACCCGGCGGTGGCGAGCGTGTCGTCCTACATCGGCGTGGACGGCAGCAACATGACCCTGAACAGCGGGCGCTTCCTCATCAATCTCAAGGACCGGAGCCAGCGCAAGGACGACGTGAGCACCATCGTCCGCCGCCTGGACAACGAGGTGGAGCAGGTGCAGGGCATCGCGCTGGACATGCAGCCGGTGCAGGACCTGACCATCGATGCCACCGTGAACCGCGCCCAGTACGGTTTCGTGCTGGAGGATGCCGACCTCACGGAGCTCGCCAGCTGGACCCAGAAGTTGGTGGACCAGCTGAGCCATGAACCTCATTTCCAGGACGTGGCCAGCGATTCCGGTGCCAATGGCTTGTCCGCATATATCGATGTGGATCGCGCTACCGCCGCGCGCTTCGGCATCACCTCCGCGACCATCGATAACGCGCTCTACGATTCGTTCGGCCAGCGCATCGTCTCCACCATCTTCACCCAGTCGAACCAGTACCGGGTGATCCTGCAGGCTGACCCGGCGCTGCAATCCTCCATGCAGTCCCTGGACTCCATCTATCTGCCCTCATCCACCGGCAGCGGCCAGGTGCCGCTCTCGGCCCTGGCCCAGATCGAGGAGATCCAGAAGCCGCTGCAGATAGACCACCTGGGGCAGTTTCCGTCATCCACCGTGTCCTTCAACCTTGCGTCCAACGCTTCCCTCGGCGCGGCGGTGGATGCGGTGGACAAGGCCGAGAAGGATATCGGCATGCCAGCCAGCGTGTTCACCAGCTTCAAGGGCGCGGCGCTGGCTTTCCGCGCCTCCCTGAGCAACGAACTGCTGCTGATCCTGGCGGCCATCGTCTGCGTGTACATCGTGCTGGGCGTGCTCTATGAGAGCTACATCCACCCCATCACCATCCTCTCGACGCTGCCTTCCGCCGGCGTGGGCGCGCTCCTGGCGCTGCTCATCGACGGCAGCGATCTCGGCGTCGTATCCATCATCGGCATCATCCTGCTGATCGGCATCGTGAAGAAGAATGCCATCATGATGATCGACTTCGCCCTGGACGCGGAGCGCAACCAGGGCCTGTCGCCGCGGGAAGCCATCTACCAGGCCTGCCTGCTGCGCTTCCGGCCGATCCTCATGACCACCCTGGCGGCCATGTTGAGCGCTTTGCCGCTGATGCTGGGTACCGGCACCGGTTCCGAGCTGCGCCATCCCCTGGGCGTGAGCATCGTGGGAGGCCTCCTGGTGAGCCAGCTCCTGACGCTCTTTACCACGCCGGTGATCTACCTCGAGTTCGACCGCATCGCCGCGCGCTGGCGCGCGCGCCATCCGCGGAGCGCCGAGCAGTGAACCTATTGGCGCCATTCGTGGAACGGCCGGTAGCGACTTCGCTGCTGACGGCGGCGATACTGCTGGCGGGGGCCGTGGGATTCCTGCTGCTGCCGGTGGCGCCGCTGCCGCAGGTCGATTACCCCACCATCTCGGTGCAGGCCAGCATGCCGGGCGCGAGTCCCGAGACCATGGCCAGCAGCGTGGCCACGCCCCTGGAGCGGCATCTCGGCAGCATCGCCGACGTCACCGAGATCACTTCCTCCAGTTCCGTGGGTCAGTCCCGCATCACCCTGCAGTTCGACTTGGGGCGAGACATCGACGGCGCGGCCCGTGACGTGCAGGCGGCCATCAACGCGGCGCGGGCGGACCTGCCGACCAACCTCAAGAGCAACCCCACCTACCGCAAGGTGAACCCGGCGGACCAGCCGATCCTGCTCCTGGCGCTCACCTCAGGCACCTTGACCCAGGGCCAGCTCTACGACGCCGCCTATACCGTGATGCAGCAGCAGCTCTCCCAGGTGCAGGGCATCGGCCAGGTGAGCGTGAGCGGCAGTTCCCTGCCGGCGGTGCGGGTGGAACTCGACCCCAACGCGCTCTTCAAGTACGGCATCGGCCTGGAAGACGTGCGCGCGGCACTGGCGGCCGCCAATGCCAACAGCCCCAAAGGCACCCTGGACCAGAAGGGCCAGACCTTCCAGCTCTATAGCAACGACCAGGCCATCCATGCGGACCAGTACCGCTCCCTGGTGGTGGCCTACCGCAACGGCGCCGCGGTGAGGGTCTCGGACATCGCCGAGGTGCAGGACTCGGTGGAGGACCTGCACAACCAGGGTCTGTTCGACGGCAAGCCCTCGGTGCTGGTGATCCTGTATCGGGAGCCGGGTGCCAACATCATCGGGACCATCGCGCGGGTGAAGGCGCTCTTGCCGCAGTTGCATGCCTCGTTGCCCCAGGATGTGGATATCACCGTCGCTTCCGATCGCAGCACCACCATCCTCACCTCGCTGCACGACATCGAGTTCACCCTCACGGTGGCAGTGGTGCTGGTGTGCCTGGTGGTGTTGTTGTTCCTGCGGGACCCTCACGCCATGCTGATCCCGGTGGTGGCGGTACCGGTGTCGCTGATCGGCACATTCGGAATCATGTACCTGCTGGGCTTCACCCTGGACAACCTGTCACTGATGGCATTGACGGTCGCCACGGGCTTCGTAGTGGACGATGCCATCGTGGTGATGGAGAACATCGCGCGTCACGTGGAGGCGGGCATGCCGCGCCGCCAGGCGGCACTCCTGGGCGTGCGCGAGGTGGGCTTCACGGTGTTCTCCATCAGTGTGTCACTGGTGGCCGTGTTCCTGCCGATACTGCTCATGGGCGGTATCGTGGGGCGTTTCTTCCGCGAGTTCGGCATGACCCTCTCGGCGGCGGTGCTGGTGTCCCTGGTGATCTCCCTCACCACCACGCCCATGATGTGCGCGCGCCTGCTGCGCCGCGAGCACCGGCCCGGGCGCATGGCGCGAGCCTGCACCGCGGCCTTCGACACGGCGCTTGGCTGGTACCGGGAGAGCCTGGGATGGGCCTTGAAACATCCGCGCAGCATCATGCTGATCCTGCTCATAACCCTGTGCCTGAACGTGCTGCTCTTCATCCTCGTGCCCAAGGGCTTCATCCCCCAGGAAGACACCGGGCGGCTGGTGGGCGGCATCCAGGCGGATCAGAGCATCTCCTTCCAGGCCATGCGTCAGAAACTCACCCAGCTCATGGACATCGTGTCCCGTGACGCGGCGGTGGACACGGTGGCGGGCTTCACCGGCGGCGGCCAGACCAACGGCGGGTTCATGTTCGTGTCCCTGAAGCCCGCCGCACAACGCCACGGCATGGACATCGACGCAGTGCTGGCACGGCTGCGCGTGGAGACCGCGGGCATGGTGGGGGCGCGGGTGTTCTTCCAGGCAGCCTCGGACGTGCGGGTGGGCGGCCGGCAGGGCAACTCCACCTACCAGTACACCCTGCAGAGCGATGACCTGTCAGCGCTATATGAATGGACGCCGAAACTCACCACTGCGCTCGCGAGTGTGCCGGAAGTGACCGATGTGAACTCCGACCTGCAGACCCAGGGCCTGGAGACCGACCTCAGCATCGATCGCGGCACCGCCGCGCGCCTGGGCCTCACGCTCAGTGCCGTGGACAACACCCTCTACGACGCCTTCGGCCAGCGGGAGGTGTCCACCATCTACAACGCGCTCAACCAGTATCACGTGGTGATGGAGGTGGCGCCCCAATACCTGCAGAGTCCGGCGTTCCTGGACCAGCTGCAAGTGAGCACTTCCGGCGGCGCCATCGCCGGCACCCAATCCACTAACGCGCTCGCCACCTCCCTTGGCGCCGCCGGCAGCAGCAGCGACAACGCGGTCAGCAACCAGCGCATCAATGCGTTGGCCAATACCGGCCGCGGCGGCGCTTCCACGGGCTCGGCCGTCAGCACCCGCGTCGAGACCATGGTGCCGCTGGCGGCGTTCAGCCACTACGGTCCCGGCAGTGCGCCGCTCTCCGTGAACCACCAGGGCCTGTTCGCCGCCGACACCCTCTCCTTCAACCTGCCGCCGGGCGTCTCGCTGGGCGCCGCCCTCAAGGCCATCAGGGAGACGGAAGTGCGCATCGGCATGCCGGCTTCCATCCGAGGAGGGTCGCAAGGCACGGCGCTGGCCTTCCAGCAGTCCCTCTCCAGCGAGCCCTGGCTGATCCTGGCGGCGCTGGTGACGGTGTACATCGTGCTCGGCATCCTCTATGAGAGTTATGTGCATCCCATCACTATCCTCTCCACGCTGCCCTCGGCGGGCGTGGGTGCGGTACTGGCGCTGATCCTGTTCAACGAGCAGTTCACCATCATCTCGCTCATCGGCGTGGTGCTGCTGATCGGTATCGTGAAGAAGAACGCCATCATGATGATCGATTTCGCCCTGGATGCGGAACGCCGCCACGGGCTCTCGTCCTTCGATGCCATCTACCAGGCCTGCCTGCTGCGTTTCCGGCCCATCATGATGACCACGCTGGCCGCCATGCTGGGCGCGCTGCCCCTGGCCTTCGGCAGCGGCGAGGGCTCTGAGTTGCGCCGGCCCTTGGGGTTGTCCATCGTCGGCGGCTTGCTGGTGAGCCAGGTGCTGACCCTCTACACCACGCCCGTGATCTATCTTTATCTGGACCGCTTCAGCCACTGGTGCGGGGCGCTGTGGCGCCGTCACCGTCCCAGCTTCGTGAACGACGAGCCTGCCCCGGAGTCCACGCCATGAATCCTTTCACCCTGCGGGCCGGCGCCGTCGGCCTGCTGATCGCCGTAGCGGTCGGCGGCTGCGCCATCGGCCCGGACTACAAGAAACCCGACGTGGAGGCGCCGGCAGCCTACAAGGAGCAGGGCGATTGGAAGCCGGCGGCGGTGGCGGCCATGCCCGGTGGCGGCCAGTGGTGGAAGATCTACAGCGATCCGGTGCTGGACGATCTTGAAGCGCAGGTGGAGGTCTCGAACCAGAACCTGAAGGCAGCGGACGCGGCGTTCCGCCAGGCCGAGGCCCTGGTGGACCAGGCCCGCGCCAGTTATTTCCCGAACCTCAACTACAGCCTGGATCGCACCCGCAGTCGCGGGGCATCCATCTCCAACAGCGCCATCACCGGCACCACCGGCGGAGCACGCATCGACAACCAATACTCCATCTCCCTGGGCGCCTCCTGGGTGCCGGATATCTGGGGCAAGGTGCGGCGCACGGTGGAGAGCGACGTGGCCCACGCCCAAGCCAGCGCCGCGGAGCTGGCGGGCGCCAGGCTCTCGGCCCAGGCATCCCTGGCCTCCGATTACTTCCAGCTGCGCATCGACGACGAGCAGATCGTGATGCTGAACGAGACCGTGGCGGGTTATCAGGCTTCGCTGCAGATCACCCAGAACCAGTATCAGGCGGGCATCGTCTCGGAAGCAGACGTAGCCTCCGCCGAATCGCAGTTGGAGGCGGCCCAGGCCCAGGCCATCAACCTGCAACTGCAACGCTCGCTGCTGGAACATGCCATCGCAGTGCTGGCGGGCAAGCCGCCCGCGCTGCTGGACATCCAGCCCTTGCCGCCGAATGCCGCGCTGAACGTACCGGTGCTGCCCACGGATGCGCCGTCCACGCTCCTGGAACGTCGCCCGGATGTGGTCGCCGCGGAACGCAACATGGCGGCAGCCAACGCCGGGATTGGCGTGGCGGAGGGCGGGTACTTTCCGGACCTCACCATCTCGGCTTCCGACGGCTTCGAGAACTCGGTCATCACCAAGCTCATCAGCGCACCGAACCGGGTATGGGCCGTGGGTGCGGAGCTGGCGGGTAACCTGTTCAACTTCGGCGCTACCCACGCCCAGGTGAAGCAGGCGGAGGCGGGCTACGACGGGGTGGTGGCGGACTACCGGCAGACAGTGCTGACTGCGTTCCAGCAGGTCGAGGACCAATTGGCCACGCTGCGCTTCCTCGAGCAGGAAGCCGTGACCCAGGATTCCGCGCTGCAGGCGGCGAAGAACGCGACCCGCATCGCCCGTAACCAGTACAAGGCGGGCATCGTGGCCTATACCAACGTGGTGGTGGCCGAGACCACGGAACTGAACGAGGAACAGACCGCCTTCAGCATCCGCGCCAACCGCCTGATCGCCAGCGTCTCATTGGTCGAAGCGCTGGGAGGCGGCTGGGGCGCGGATCAGGCCATGCAGATGAAAGAAGGACCGGCCGACAAATAGCCGGCTTCAGCCCAGGTTGGCGTGCAGAAATTCGATGGCCTCGCGCCAAGCGATAGGTTCGACAGCCGGCGCATAAGCCGGACGCTCCTCACAGAGGAAGGCGTGGCCCGCACCCGGATACACCGACAACACGTAGCGTTTCTTCAGGTCCGTAAGGGTCTTGGCGATGCGCGCGTGCTCGTCGCCAGGGATGCCCTGGTCGTCAGCACCGTAGCCCAGGAACATGGGCGCCTGCATCTTGGCAGCCTCGCCGATGGGCGGCGTGCGGCCGAAGCGATCCGGATCCACGCCCGGCGCGATGGCACCGCCATAGAAGCTCACCGAGGCCTGGAAGCGGATAGGGAAACGGCAGTTGGCGAGGAAAGCGAGCCGTCCACCCATGCAGAAGCCGATGATGCCGTGGGCATCGCGTCTCACACCCGCTTGCATGTCGAACCAGTCCAGGGATTGGCTTACTTCTTTCACCAGCTGCTCGTCCTTGAGGCTCTTGAGCTTGTCGAGGATCTTATCCATCTGGGAATCGTAGGGGATCACTTCACCGTGGAAGTGGTCCGGCGCCAGGGCTACGAAGCCGGCATCGGCCAGGCGCTTGCAGACGTTGTGGATGTGGCCGGTGACGCCGAAGGCTTCCATGATCACCAGCACGCCGGGGAAGGGGCCGTTGCCTTTAGGGCGCTCCACGTAGCCTTCGAAGCCCGGGGCGATCTCCACGTTGTTCTGTCTATGCACGGCATGTTCCTTGTTTTATTGATGTGCGGGCTGATGGGCCGGTTCGGCGGACTCGGAGTTCAGATCCACGTCGCCGGCCCGGCCCAGCTTGGCTGAGAGATGTTCCATGGCCACGTAGAAGGCGGGTGTCAGGAACAGGGTAAGCATCTGGGAGAAGATCAGCCCGCCCACGGTGGCGATGCCAAGGCCGCGGCGCGCTTCGGCGCCCATGCCGAAACCCAGCGCGATGGGCAGGGTGCCCAGGATCGCCGCCATGGTGGTCATCATGATCGGCCGGAAACGGACCAGGCAGGCTTCGATGATCGCATCGCGGGCCGAGAGGCCTTTCTCGCGGCGGATCTGCAGCGCGAAGTCCACCATGATGATGCCGTTCTTCTTGACCAGGCCCACCAGCATGATGAGCCCCACGAAGCTGAAGATGTTGAGTTCCTCGCCGAACAGAAGGAGCGAGAGCAGCGCCCCCACCATGGCCAGCGGCAGGGCCGTGAGGATGGTGATGGGGTGGATGAAGTGCTCATAGAGGATGGCCAGCACCATGTAGATCACCAGGATGGTGACCAGCAGCAGGATGGGCAGATCCACCATGGACTGCTTGAAGGTCTGGGCATTGCCGGCGAAACTGCCGGTGACATCGGAAGGCAGGGTGCCGGCGGCCAGGGCTTCGACCTTGCCGGTGACGTCGCCGAGCGACAGGCCCGATGCCAGGTTGAAGGACAGGGTCACCGCCGGCAACTGCGCGTAGTGGTTCACCTGCAGGGGGCCCACGCTGGAGCGGATATTGGCTACTGCGCGCAAGGGCACGAGGCCGGTGTTGCCGCCGTTCACGTTGCTGCCCTGCACATAGAGGGCGTTCAAGGCGCCGATGTCGGACTGGAATTGAGGCGCCAGCTGCAGCATCACCCAGTACTCGTTGGTGGCGCCGTAGATGGTGGAGACCTGCTGGCCGCCATAGGCGGCATAGAGGATGGACTGGATCTCCTGGGCATTGACACCCAGGCTCGAGGCGGCTTCGCGGTTGATATCCACGTTGATCTGCGGGTTGTCCAGTTGCAGGTCCGAGCTCACGTCCTGGATGCCGGGCATCTTGTCCAGCTGCTGCTCGAACTTGGGGGCCGCGGCGTACAGGCTGTCGATGTCCGGACCCTGCAGCACGAACTGGTACTGGGCATTGCCTTGGCTGGCACCCACGTTCACCGCCGGCGGATTCTGCAGGAACACCTGCATGTCGTGCACCGGCGCCACCGCCTTGCGCAGTTCCTCCAGGATATCGTCGGCTTTCTTGCGTTCACGCATCGGCTGCAGGCCGATGAACAGACGGCCGATGTTGCTGCCGCTGGTGCCGCCGCCACCCTGGCCGGCGCTGGACATCACCGCCTGCACGCCCGGGTTCTGCTGCACGATCTTCGCCACCCGCTGTTCCAGGCCGTTCAGCCGGTCGAAGGTGATGCCCTCCGGCGCCATGGTATTGCCGATCACCTGGCCGGTATCCTCGCTCGGGATGAAGCCCTTGGGCACCAGCGCGAACAGCACGAAGGTGAGCAGCAGGATCACCCCGCCGACTCCCAGCATGGTGCGCCAGTGGTCCACCGCCCAAGTGAGGCCGGTCTGGTACCAGCCGCGCAGGGTGTCGAAGCCCTTCTCCAGGCTGTTGTACACCTTGCCGTGGCGTTCGCTCTCCTTGAGGAAGCGCGAGCAGAGCATGGGCGTCAGCGTCAGGGACACGCAGCCGGAGATCAGGATGGCGATGCCCACCGTCATGGCGAACTCGCTGAACAAGCGCCCCACGATGCCGCCCATGAACAGGATGGGGATGAACACCGCCACCAACGACAGGGTCATGGACACCACGGTGAAGCCGATCTCCTGGCTGCCCAGCAGCGCCGCGCGCATGCTGGGTTCGCCGTGTTCGCGGTAGCGCACGATGTTCTCGAGCACCACGATGGCATCGTCCACCACGAAGCCCACCGCGAGCGTCAAGGCCATCAAGGAAAGGTTGTCCAGGCTGAAGCCCGCCAACTGCATGATGGCGAAGGTGCCGATCACCGAGGTGGGCAGCGCCAGGGCGCTGATCAGGGTGGCGCGCAGGTTGCGCAGGAACAGGAAGATCACGCACACCACCAGCACGATGGCCAGCAGCAGGGTGGTACGCACGTCGCTGATGGAGCCCTTGATGAAGGCGGCACGATCGTAGAGCAGGTCGATCTTGGCGTCGCCCGGCGCCTCGCGGGTGAGCTGCGGCATCAGGGCCTGCACCGCCTGCGATACCGCCACGGCGTTGGCACCGGGCTGGCGTTTCACCGCCAGCACGATGGCGGCGCGTATCTTGCCGTGTTCATCATCCGCATTGGAGAACGTGGTGAGCTGCTTGTCCTCCTGTACGCCATCGACCGCATAACCCACGTCCGAGAGGTGCACCGGGGCGCCGTTCTGGTAAGCCACGATCATGCGATCGTAGGCGGCGGCGTCCTTGAGCTGGCCGTCGCTCTGCACGGTGTAGGTATGGTTGCTGCCGTATAGGGTGCCGGAGGGCAGGTTGGTGTTGTTGGCCTGGATGGCGTTGGTGAGCTGGTTGAGGGACAGGCCGCGCGCCGACAGCGCGTAGGGGTTCACATAGATACGCGCGGCATACTGGGAAGCGCCGAACACCAGCACCTGGGCGACGCCGTTTATCTGCGAGACCTGTTCCGCCACCCGCGTCTCCGCGTAGTCATCCAACTGCGTCATCGGCAGCGTATTGGCGGTGAGCGAGAGGTAGATGATGGAATAGTCCCCTGGGTTCACCTTGCGCAGGGTCGGCGGGGAGGGCATGTTGATCGGCAGCTGCCGGCTCGCCTGGGAGATGGCGGTCTGCACATCCTGGGCGGCGGCGTCGATGTTGCGCGACAGGTCGAACTGCAGGGTGATGTTGGTGCTGCCGACGCCGTTCTGGGAGCTCATGGAGCTCAGGCCCGCGATGGCGCTGAACTGCTTCTCCAGGGGCGTGGCCACCGAGGAGGCCATGTTCTCCGGGTTGGCGCCGGGCAGGCTGGCCGACACGCTGATTGTGGGGAAGTCGACGCTGGGCAGTTCGCTCACCGACAGGTTGGTGTAGGCGAACAGGCCGAACACCAGCAGGCCTGCCATGATGACCGTGGTCATCACCGGGCGGTGGATGAAGGGTGCTGATAGATTCACTGCTCGTTCCTCGCCGGGAGGTTCACGGTTGCGGCTCGCCCGGCACGTTGATCACGGGCTTGGACTCATCCCCGCCAGGGGCGGCCGTCACGTGCAGGCCGGGACGCAGGGTACGTGGCACCTCGGTGACGATCTTCTCGTCACCTTTGAGGCCGGTGGAGATCACAGCCAGGTCGCCGATCTGGCGATCCACCTTCACATCCTGAGGTTGTGCCACGCCGTCTTTCACCACATATATATAGTTGCCCTGCTGGCCCGTGAGCACCGCACTCTGGGGTATCACCACCGCGTTCTGCTGCAGCGCCAGCTGCAGGGTCGCGCCCACATACTGGCCGGGCCAGAGCTGCTCCTGCTTGTTGGGGAGGCTGGCCTTGAACATCACCGTGCCGGTGACGCTGTTCACCGCGTTGTCGATGAACACCAGCTTGCCGTCGTCGAGGTGGCCGCTGCCGTCCTCGCGGGTGATGGTCACCTTGAGACTGTGCTTGGCGTCGTAATCGCGCACCTGGGGCAGGAACTGCTGGGCCAGCTGGAACTGCACCTGGATGGGCTGCATCTGGTTCACGGCCACCAGCGGCGCCAGGTCGGTGGGCGCCACGATGTTGCCGGATTTCACGGCCAGGCTGCCGGTGCGCCCCGCGTTGGGGGCGCGGATGTCGGTGTAGGAGAGATTGATCTGGGCCTGCTTGTAGGCGGCTTCCGCCTGGTCCGCGGTGGCGCGGGCGTTCTCGTATTCCTGGGGTGTGGCGAAGTCCTGCTTGGCCAGGGGCTCGAGGCGATCGGCGTTGGCCTTGGCGTTCTCCCAGGCGGCCTTGGCGGAAGCCAGCGCCGCTTCGAACGGACCCGGATCGATGAGGAACAGTTTCTGGCCGGCTTCGACGTTCTGGCCTTCCGTGAAGTAGACCTCCTTCAGCATGCCGGAGACCTGCGGGCGGATCTGCACTGCGTGCTCAGAGATCACCTGGCCAACTGCGGTGAGTGTCACCGGCATGGGCTGCATCCTGGCCTGGCCCATGGTTACCACCAGGTTGTCCACCTGTTCGTGCCTGCGGCCGTTGCGGACGTTGTTCCACACCCGCAGCGCCACCAGCAGCACCAGGATGGCGACCACACCGCCGATGACCCAGAACACCTTCTTCTTTGCCACACTCACGGTAGTTGCACCTTGTCTTTGGGTACGTCGAGGCCGCCCATGGCGTGCCCCATGGCGGCCAGCGCCGCAAACCAGTTGAGACGCGCCTGCACCTGTTGCACGCGCGCGTTGGCGAGCGTGGCCTGGGCCGAGAGCACATCGAGGATGCTGTCCAGGCCATTCTTGTAGCGGGCCTGGGTCACGTCGGCCGCCTGCTGCGAACTCTTCAGCTGCAGGTCCGCGGTATCGAGGTTGGAGACGGCGGTGCGCATGTTCTGGTAAGCCTGCCAGACCTCCAGTTGCACGGCCTGGATGAGTTGCACGTTGGTGGCGTCGGCCACGTCCGCCGCTGCCTGGGCCTGGCGTACCGCCGCCTGGTTGGCGAAGCCGCTGAACAGCGGGAAACTCAGGGTCAGGTCCGCATCATAGGTGTTGGCGGTGCTCTTGGTGCCGCCGATCTTGCTGGTGGTGCGGCCGGCGTTGCCATTCAAGGTGAGGTTGGGCCAACCCTGGCCGCGCGCCGCTTCCAGGCTGGAGACGGCGGCCTGTTGCTGGGCCTTGGACGCCAGCAGTTCCGGGCGCGCCTGGGCGGCCTGGGCCAGCAGGTCATGCACGTTCTCCTCGGGCATCTTGGCGGAGATCTCGTTCTCCCAGGGCGCGAGCGGCACCAAGGTGTCCGCGGGATACCCCAAGGCGATGGCCAGAGTGCCGCGGGCGCTGGCGAGCTGGCCCTGCGCCGTCTGCAGTGCGAGCTTGGCACCGGCCAGCGCGGCTTGTGCCTGATACACGTCGCCGATGGTGGCAAGGCCGGAGGTCTTGCGCTGGCTGGCATTCTCCAGGTTGGCGCTGGCGTCCTGCACGCTCTGCAGGTCCGCATCCTGCACCGCCTGCAGGCCCAGTACCTGGTAGTAATCCTGTTCCACCTCGAGGATCAGGTCCTGCAGGGTCTGGTTGGCATCCAGCTCCGCCGCGGTGCGTGAATACTTGGCTGCATCCACGGTGCCGGAGCGGGCGCCGAAGTCGAACAGCAACCAGCTGAGATCCACGCTCGGGCCGTAGAGGGTCTCGGGCGCAGCGGTACCGGTGGTACCGGCGGCGGACTTCTGCCGCTCGTAGTCGTAGGCCACGGTGAGCTGCGGCCAGTAACCGGCGCGGGCCAGTTCCACGCCGGCGTCGCTGTTGCGTACCTCGGCCCAGGCGATCCTGGTGGCCGGGTTGTTGGAGAGAGCGAGATCGGTGAGCTGGACCAGCGTGAGCGGCTGGTCGAAATGCGGCGTAGTGTCGCCGGCTGCCTGCGCCCGGACGCAGACGCCCGTCAGCGCGCAGGCAAGCGCGACGACGGGGAGGCGGGTTGTACGGGGATGGGCCATGCGCCGTTCGATGTGCAGAGGGGTGTGTGGGCTTTGACGTGTCTGCGTGGTCTTGGTTCACAGCGGCGCGCCGCAGACGCGAAGATAGCCGCGGCATATTCTCGCATCGCGCCGTTAGCAGGCCGTGACTGATACACTTTGATACAAATCACGGCAGCCGGCGCGTACAGCGTGTGCGGACGCCGGATAGAATCTCCGCCTGAGTCCGAACGGCGCATGGGCGCAGATCTGAACATGAGCAAACGCGACCATATCCTGCTGGTGGATGACGACGCGGAGATCCGCGCGCTGCTGTCCGAGTACCTGACCCGGGAAGGCTTCGCCGTGACCGCGGTGCCCGACGGCCGCAGCATGGACGAGGCACTGGAGGACACGCGCTTCGACCTCGCCGTGCTGGACCTCATGTTGCCTGGTGAGGACGGCGTGAGCCTGTGCAAGCGCCTGCGGGCACGCTCGATCCTGCCGGTCATCATGCTCACTGCCCGCGGCGAAGAGGCGGACCGCATCACCGGTCTCGAAGCCGGCGCCGACGATTACCTGGCCAAGCCGTTCAATCCGCGCGAACTCCTGGCGCGGGTGCACAGCGTGCTGCGCCGCGCCCGTACCCTGCCGGAGGACGTGACCCCGGAGCAGGCGCGCCGCTTCCAGTTCTCGGGGTGGAACCTCGATACCCTGACCCGGCAACTGGTGTCGCCGTCATCGGTGGTGACGCCACTATCCGGCGCCGAGTACCGGCTATTGAGCGTATTCCTGCACCACGCGGGCGAGGTGTTGAGCCGCGATCAACTCACCGAGATGATCCGCGGCCGCGGCAGCCACATGCCCTTCGACCGCAGCATCGACGTGCAGGTGAGCCGGCTGAGGCAGCGCCTGGGCGACGACGGCCGGGTGCCGGCCTTCATCCGCACCGTGCGCGGCGAGGGTTATGTGTTCGCGGTACCGGTGGAGGTGGAGGCGTGATGCGCCTGTGGCCGGGTTCCTTGTATGGACGCCTGGTCATCGTGTTCATCTCCAGCCTGTTGCTGGCCCAGGTCATCGGCATCGTGGTGAGCTCCCGCGAGGCCTCCCGCGCCCTGGTGACCCTCAACAACACCCAGTGGGTGCAGCGCGTCTCCGAGACGGCGACCTTGCTTGAATCGGAGGGGGATGCCGAGCGCCTGCGCGTCGCCACGGTGCTGAGCGGCGTGCGTCTCAAGGTGCAGCTGGAGGCGCAGATGCCGCCGGTGCCCACGCAGAGCCTGTCCCTGGACGATTCCACCGTGGAGTTGCAGGGCCTGCTGGAGCCGGCTTTGGCGGGCCGCAGCACGCATATCTATCTCGAGAAGCGCGAGCTGGCAGGCATCCACCGGGTGGTCGACGTGCAGTTGCACGACGGCAGTTGGGTGCGCTTCGATTACCTGCGCCCCCCATCGCTGTCGCAGTGGCCCTATCCGCTGCTGCTGGAGTCGCTGGTGTTGAGCATCGCCATCGTGCTGGTGTCGCTGTTCGCCATGCGTTGGGTGACCCGGCCGCTCTCGACCCTGGCCCGTGCCGCCGATGAGCTGGGTGTCGACCTCAACCGCCCACCGTTGCCGGAAGAGGGCCCCGTGGAGGTGCGCGCCGCCACGGCAGCCTTCAACAACATGCAGGCGCGGCTGCGCGACTATATCTATGAGCGCACCCGCATCTTGACCGCCGTCTCCCACGACCTGCGCACTCCCATCACGCGGCTGCGGCTGCGCGCCGAACTTTTGGCCGACGAGGAACTGAAGGCCAAGCTGGTGCGCGACCTGCAGGAGATGGAGAACATGACCAATGCAACGCTGTCCTTCCTGCGTGGCTTCGAGGACCGGGAGATGCTGCAGAGCGTGGACCTCATGGCCCTGCTGGAGAGCCTCGAGACCGACTCTGTGGATACCGGCTACGACGTGCAGCTCCTCGGGCGCATCCAGCGTCCGATCATGCTGCGGCCGCGCGCGCTGCGTCGCCTGCTGGACAACCTGGTCACCAATGCCATCCGCTATGGCAAGCGCGCCATCGTCACCGTCGAGGACTTAGGGTCGGAGGTGGTGATCCGGGTGCGGGACGCCGGTACCGGTATCCCGCCGCAGGAATTGGAGAAGGTATTCGAGCCGTACTATCGTCTGGAGACCGCCCGCAGTCAGGATGGCGGCGGCACCGGATTGGGCCTGAGCATCGCCCGCAACATCGCCGAACTGCACGGCGGAACGCTGATCCTGCAAAATCACCCGGCGGGCGGCCTGGAAGCCATCTTGACCCTACCGATCCGCGATTAACTTCTCGCCGCGCTTCTTTGCGGCCATCAATTCGTCGAGCTTCCCAGTCACGTCCGCCACGCTGATGCAGTCCATGGCCTTGGGGTCGCGCACCCGTGTACCCCAGGGTGCAGTCTCGGGCGTGAGCCCATCGAACTTCTGCAACGCATCCGGATAGCGATTCACCCGCCAGCGCTGGCTGAGATAGGGGCCGGCGCGGTCCGGATTGGTGGTGGCATACAGCCCGATCACCGGGGTGCCGGCGGCAGTGCCCATGTGGATCGGTCCGGAATCCGGCGACACCAGCACGGTCGCCTGCTTCAGGAGCGCCAGCAACTCCTTCAGGGAAGTCTGAGCCACCAGATCCGTCACCGGCGCCTTGGCGAGGGCGGTGATGCGTTCGCCGTAGGCGCGTTCGATGTCGCTGCGCCCGCCGGTGATGAGCACCTGCATGCCGTGCCGGGTGGCCGCATGCTCCGCCAGCGCCGCATAGTATTCAGGCTGCCAGCTGCGCCAGTTGCGGAAGCGTGGGTTCGCGCAGGGGCTGATGATGAGCGTCGGCTTGCCGCCGATGCGTGCCGCGGCAGCCTGTTCCGCGACCGCGGGCACCGGGATGTCCCAGCGCAGCAGATGTCGTCCTATTCCAAGCGCTTCCGAGAAGCCGAACAGGCTGTCCATGACGTGCTGACGGTCCTGGTGCTGGATACGCCGGTTGGTGAACAGCCACTGGAAATCGTGGGCGCGTTCTTTGTCGAAGCCGAGGCGCACCGGCGATTTGACCGCGAGGCTGCCCATGCTTGCCCGCAGCGACATCTGCATGTGCAGGAGCAGGTCGAAGCGCCGGCCTTTCAGCGCGCGGCGCATCTGCAGGTACGGGTTCTGGGATTTATCGAAGGTGATAAACTCGATGCCGGGGATATCCCCCACGAGACTCGCTTCCAGCTTGCCGATCACCCAGGTGATGCGGGTCTTCGGCCAGGCGGCCTGCACGGTGCGTATCACCGGCAGCGTATGACACACGTCACCCACGGCTGAGAGGCGGATCACACACAATGAATCGGGAGCGGGCGCCTTGAGCATGCTTGGGACCGCCAGATGACAGCGAAGACGGAGCGAACCGAAGACGGCGCCATCCTATACGATGATGCGCTGCTTGACCACGCAGAACCCGGTCTCTTCGAACCGCCGGCCGTGGCGGACGTGGCTGTGGGCGGGCGCGGCGCGGCCTGGGTACTCAAGCGCGATAAGGATGAATGGGTGCTACGGCACTACCGGCGTGGCGGTGTGCCGGGCCGATTCATCCGCGACCGCTATCTCTGGGTCGGACTCGACACGTCACGGCCATGGTGGGAGTGGCGCCTGCTGGACGCCTTATATAAGGAGGGCTTGCCGGTGCCGCAGCCGGTGGCGGCCCGTGTACAACGAGCCGGCCTCCTATATAGAGGCGATCTCATCACGCGCCGTATCCCGGCGGCCCACAGCCTCGCCGAGCGTCTGATGTCAGGTGGGGATATCCCATGGGCTGCGGTCGGGCGCTGCCTGCGCCGCTTCCACGATGCGGGCGTATGCCACGCCGATCTCAACGCCCACAACATCCTGCTGGACGAAGCCGACCGGACCTACCTCATCGATTTCGACCGCGGCACCCGCCGCGGCGAGGGTGTCTGGCGAGGCGCGAACCTGTCGCGCCTGAAGCGCTCGCTGGACAAGCTGGCCGGCGAGGACGGATTCAACCTGAAGGCCTGGAGCGCGTTGTTGGAAGGATACGGGCGGCTGGGCTAGCATCGTGGAAACACCATCTTCTGCGCGGAGAGCATGCATGCGAGTATCGATCCCGGCTTTGCTGTGCTTGGCGCTGCTGCTCGCCGCCTGCGGTAAGGCACCTGAGAACTCCGTGTCCACATCCGCAGCATCGGCGGCGACCAGCACTACGGCTGCGACTTCGGCTTCCACTGTACCCGCGGCCAGCAGCGTCGCTGCGGCAGCTACCTCCGAAGCCGCCACGGTGAGCACCACGCCCGCACCGGAAGCCGTCACCACCACCGGCCCTGAGATCGCAGGTTCCGTTGCCTTGGCCCAGGGCAGCATCGCCGATACCGCCAAGGACGGCAGCAGCCGTCAGCTCAAGGACGGCGACAGCGTCTATCCGGGCGATTCTTTCGTGCTCGGGCCGGACAGTTATCTGGACCTGGACCTCGAGGATACGGGCCGCATCCTGCTCCGACCCAACACCACTTTCCAGATCCAGAGTTATCACTACGACGCGGATGCCCATGAGCCCACGGATGCCAATGGCCAGCCGCTGATCAAGCCCGCTTCGGCCCAGCCGGAGAATGCCTTCTTCAAGCTCGTCAAGGGCGGCCTGCGCGCGGTGGACGGCATCATCGGCAAGACCAATCCCCAGAGCTACGGCGTCGAGACGCCGGTGGCCACCATCGGCGTGCGCGGCACCGCTTTCGACGTGCGCTACTGCGGCGATGACTGTGCGGATGAAGCCGATACCGGTGGCAAGCCTGACAATGGTCTCTATACCTCGGTCAGCGACGGCAGCATCGGCGTCAAGAACGACAGCGGCGAGACCGTGACGCCCGCGGGTCACTCTAGCTTCGTCAAGAGCCGCAAGGAACGAGTGCAGTCCTTGGCGGCACCGCCCAAGGCCCTGCGCCACATGGACTTGCCGGACAAGTTGAAAGTCCGCGCCCAGAAGAACCGCGGCAACATCCAGGTGAGGCGCCAGAAGCGCCGGCAGATGATCCGGCAACGCCGCCAGGCAGAGCAGAAAGCCAAGGGCGCCGGCAAACCCGGGCCCGGGGCGAAGGGCGCGAAGCCCGGGACACCGGCGGAGCGACGTCAGGGACGCCGGGAGAAATCGCAGGAGCAGCGCAAGGGCGTTACCGCCCCGGGCGCGGCTACCCATGGCAAGCCCGAGCGGACAAAGGGACGGGGCGCCAAACGTGAACAACAGCGGACCACGCCGGTCCATGCCGAGCCCGGAGCCGCGGCTGGCGAAGGGAAATCCCGCGAGCAGATGAAGGAGAAACGTCAGCAGCGGCGCGACGAACATCACCAGCAGGCCAAGCCGGCTGCGACTCCGGATGCGCAGCCTGCCAAGGGCGATGAGGAAAAATGCAAGGACAAGAAGAAGCGGCGTAAGAACGGCAAGTGCGACGGCGGCTGAGCGCCGTCGCAATCATCGCATCACTTGCGGGGTCCGGCCTTGGCCAGTTGGTCCACTGAAGCCACTGCGTTCTTGAGGGCCTGTTCCATGCTGAGATGAGCCACCCGCGCGGCGATGGCTTTAGCTCTGTCTGCGAAAGCAGGCACGCGCAGGAGTTGAGTGAGCTTCTGCGAGATATCTGCCTCGTCCCATCTCGCTACCAGGCCCGCGCCGCAGCCCGCGACCTTCTCGGCAGTGACGCGCTCCGGAAACAGCCGGGGCAGCGCCAGTTGCGGTTTACCGGCTCCGAGGAAGCTGCCCATGATGTTGTGGCCGCCGTGGCTCACTCCCAGGTCGCAAAGTGACGCGGTCTTGATCACGTCCAGTGGCTGAGCCGTGATCTTGAGGTTACCGGATGCGTACTGCTTCAGCAGTTCTTCCGGTGCATGTGGCAGGTAGGCCAGCACCGGCTGGCCGGTGCCAGCCAGGGCCTTCAACAGCATGGGGGTGGATTGATCCGGATCCAGGTAGGCGAAGATGCGCTTGCCAGGCGTGTCCGGCCACGCCGGTGCGGCACCCTTGGCGGCCTGGAAGTTGCCGAGATACTTCACATCGTCGCGCGGGCCGTAATCGTCCAGTTCCGGATAGGTATAGAGCTCGCGGAGGTCCGCATCGCCGTATAGGGCGCCGACGCTGGCGAGCTTGGGCGCGCCGAGGGCGGCGAGAGCCTGGTTCATGCCCTCCAGCACCGCTTGTTCGCGGGCGGCCATGCGTTCTGGACTGACTCCCTTGGCCCAGGTGCGCAACAAGGGCAAGGGCGACCGCGCCGGCGGTATCAGGAAACCGATGCCCACCGCGAGGCTGCGGATGCCGGTGCCGCGGGCCGCGAGCAACGCGCCCGGCGCATGCGCGCAACGCACGATGTCGGGTTGCACAAGCTCGAGGAGCTTACGCCAGGCTCGCACCCGGCCCACTACGGAGGCGGGGTTGTCATACCCTAGGTTGATCAACACATCGGCGAAGGTCATGGGGTTGGGCAGCGCCATGCCCGACGCTGTCACACGGGTGGGCGCCTGGTAGAAAGGGAACCGCTCGCCCAGCAGGCGTTCCGCATGAGTGAGGTCACGGAGCGCAAAGTGCACCTCGTGACCGGCCTTGGAGATGACACGCCCAGCTGCAGCGAGGCCCTCGATGTAAGCCAGGCCGTTCCCAAGTTCCCAGCAGATCAATACGCGTGCCATGAATCAGCTCCTACGGACATCGCCGGCAGTGTCGCGGCGCAGGGATGCGTCGCGCGCCACCCAAGCATCTCATGCTTGGGTGGCGGAGGCGGTCCGGGCATGTACCGGACCGCCGAGTCTGGACGACCCAGGATGGTGTCGTCCAGACCTATGTTGTGGAGGCGCATCGAGGCGCGATATGCGCCTCAATCGCGCGGTACGACTTTGAAGCGATCGTGGCTCCAGAGATATTGCTCCGGGACCCGGCGGATGTGCGCTTCCAGCAGCTTGTTGATCCTCTGCAGGTCCGCCGCCGGGTCATCGCTGGGGAAGTCTTCCAGCGCCGGCAACACCGTGACCTTGTAACCCTTGAGGCCCGGCAGCCGCTCACCGAAGAACGGCACTACCGGCGCCTGACTGGAGCGCGCCAGCTTGGACAGACCCGGGTTGGTGGGGGCGGGGTTGCCGAAGAAGGGCACCATGATGCTGTTCTTCCCACGGTAGCCCTGGTCGGTGGCGTACCAGATGGGCTTGCCTTCCTTGAGACTGCGCAGGAGCATGCGCACGTCGTTGCGCTGGATGGCGTGCTCGAAGAGCTTCTCCCGGGCGCGGCGCATCACGTATTCGATCACCGGATTCGGGATCGGCCGATACAGCATGTACAGGTCGGTATGCAGGCCCAGCATGCGCCCGCAGATCTCAAGGGTGGTGAAATGCCCGGCCAACAGGATCACGCCGTGGCCCTGGGCGCGCGCCGCCTTGAGGTGCTCCAGGCCCTGCACCGGACCTAAGCCGTCCATGCGCGCGCGGCTCGCCCACCAGCACATGCCGAACTCGATGATGGCCATGCCCATGGACGCAAAATGCTCGCGCGCGAGACGCATGCGCGCCGCGGCATCCAGTTCCGGGAAGCACAGCTCCAGGTTCTTCAAGGTGATGCGCCGGCGCCGCGCCGCCACGTGCCAGAACAGCCGACCGGTGGCCCTGCCTAGGGCGATCTGCACCGGATAGGGCAGCATCACGCCCAGCCGGATGTAACCGATCAGCAGCCAGGCGGGCCAATTGCGCGGGTGGAATAGCTCGGCTTTCATGCAGGCCGCAGTATAAAGGCGTCCATGCCTTGCATGCTATTATCCCCGGCGGATTTCAAAGACATTTCAGGGGCTTGCATGCAGGTCAGCGTTCCGCAATTCGACCGGGTCCGGGTGCTGGTGGCGGGCGATGTGATGCTGGACCGCTATTGGTTCGGCCCCACCCAGCGCATCTCCCCGGAGGCACCGGTACCGGTGGTGCACGTGCGCGATACCGAGGAGCGCCCCGGCGGCGCTGGCAACGTGGCGGTGAACCTGGCGAGCCTGGGGGTGCATTGCACCGTGCTCGGCATCACCGGCGACGACGCCATCGCCGATAGTCTGGCCGCCGCCATGGAGCGGCGCGGCGTGCGCTGCAAGTTCAACCGGGTAAAAAACGCGGCCACCATCACCAAGCTCAGGGTGCTGTCGCGCCATCAGCAACTCATCCGCCTGGATTTCGAGGAGAGTTTCGGCAGCTTCAGCGGCGCGCCGCTGCTACCGCTGTTCAAGCCTGAGCTCAAGGACACCGACATCGTCATTCTCTCGGACTACGGCAAGGGCAGCCTCGCCTCCGTCCAGGAATTGATCGCCGCGGCCAAGGCCGCCGGCAAGCGCGTGCTGGTGGATCCCAAGGGCCGCGATTTCACGAAATACGAAGGTGCGAGCCTCATCACCCCGAACCTGGGTGAGCTGGAGGCGGTGGTGGGCGAATGCCCGGACGAGAACAGCATCGTCGCCAAGGGCGAGAAGCTGCGCGACGAGCTGGGTCTGGAAGCCTTGCTGGTGACCCGCAGCGAGCATGGCATGACCCTGCTGCAGAAGGGCAGGCTCGCGTTGCATCTGCCGACCCAGGCCCAGGAAGTTTCGGACGTGACCGGCGCCGGCGATACGGTGATCGCTGTGCTGGCGGCAGCCCTGGGCGCAGCACTGGATTTCCCGGAGGCGGCGGCACTGGCCAATCTCGCGGCCGGCGTGGTGGTGGCCAAGCTCGGTGCCGCCACGGTCTCTCCCGCCGAGCTCAGGCTCGCAGCACACAGCCGCAGCGGCAGCGGCGCGATGGACGAAGCGGCGGCGATGGACGCCGTCGGCCACGCCCGCAGCCAGGGTGAGCGCATCATCATGACCAACGGTGTATTCGACATCCTGCACGCGGGTCATGTCACCTATCTGGAACAGGCCAGGCGCCTCGGTGACCGGCTGGTGGTGGCGGTGAACGACGATGCTTCCGTGAAACGCCTGAAGGGTGCCTCCCGCCCCGTGAACAAGCTCGCGGACCGCATGACGGTGCTAGCCGCCCTGTCCTGCGTGGACTGGGTGGTGCCTTTCACGGAAGACACCCCGGAGCGCCTCATCTGCAAGCTCTTGCCGGATGTGCTGGTGAAGGGCGGCGACTATAAGGCCCAGGACGTGGCGGGCTATGGCTGCGTGACCAAGAACGGCGGCGAAGTGAAGATCCTGCCCTTCGTCGACGGCCTTTCCACCACCAAGACCATCGAAGCTCTCAAGAAGTCATAAGCGCCGTGCGTTTCCTTTACACGCTGGTCCTGTTGCTGCTGATGCCATTCGCTTTCGTCTGGTTCGCCTGGCGCAGTTACCGCCAGACCGGCGCCTTGGACAAGTTGGGGGAGCGCATGGGCAGCTCGCCCTTCCTGCAGCCCGGCGTCGCCATCTGGGTGCATGGCGCCTCGGTGGGCGAGGTGCGTGCCGCGGCGCCGCTGGTGCAGACCCTGCACCGCAAGTTCCCGGAACGGCCGATCCTGGTCACCACCTTCACCGCCACGGGCCGGCGCCATGCCCGTCAGCTGTTCGGCGACAAGGTGATGGTCTCGTTCCTGCCTTACGACCTGCCGTTCTTCGTCAGCCGCTTCCTGGATACCACCAAGCCAGCGGTGGCGGTGATCATGGAGACGGAGATCTGGCCGAACCTGTACGCGGCCTGCGGCAAGCGCCGCATCCCCACGCTGTTGATCAGCGCGCGCATGTCGGAACGGGCCTTCCGCCGCTATTCGGACTTCAAGTTCGCTTCCATCACCCGGGGCGCACTGCGCCGGCTGACCGGTATCGCCGCCCAGACCGAGGCGGATGCAGCGCGCTTTCGCGCACTCGGCGCGCCGGAAGAGCGGCTCTCGCTCATGGGCAACCTCAAGTTCGATGTACAGACGGGTCCGGACCTGCAAGCAGCCGGCCAAACCCTCAGGCAGAAGCTATTCGGCAGCGCCGGGGTGCTGGTGGCGGGAAGTACCCGCGAAGGCGAGGAGCCCATCCTGCTGGAGGCTTTCCGCAAGGTACTCGCCAGCCAACCCAATTCGGTGTTGGTGCTGGCACCGCGTCACCCGGAGCGTGCCAACGCTGTGTGCACCGCCATCGGCGCCGCGGGCTTCGGCTTCCGGCGTTTGAGCGCGGGTGAAGCGCCCATCCGGGCCGGGGAAGTGCTGCTGGTAGATGTGCTGGGCCAGCTCATGAAATTCTTCGCTGCCGGGGACGTGGCCTTCGTGGGCGGCAGCCTGGTGCCGGTGGGGGGCCACAACCTGCTGGAGCCGGCGGCCGTGGGCCTGCCGGTGCTGGCGGGGCCGCATCTCGAGAACGTGAAAGACGTGGCACAGATGCTGCAAGAAGCCGGCGTGCTCACACCGGTGACGGACGCAGATTCGGTGGCTGCGGCGGCGGCCTGGCTGCTCGGCAACGACGCGATGCGTCACAGCATCGGCGAGCTGGCCCAGGGCAAAGTCCTGCAGAACCGCGGCGCCCTGGATAGGGCGGTCGAACTCGTCAAAGCGCAGATCACGCGCAAATAAGGAGCCCGGTTCTCACCGGGCTCCTTATATTCATCTCATCGACTCGGTATCAGCCGCGCTTCGGCGTGTTGGCCGGAGGCGTGGTGGTGGCTGCACCCGGCGGCGGCGTCAAGGCGCCCGCGGGTGGTTTGGCAGTGGCGGCGCCAGGCGGCGGCGTCAAAGTGCCCGCAGGCGGCGTGGTGACGAAGGGATTGGTGGTGGCGGAGGGTGCGGCCACGGTACCTGCCGAGGGTATTCCCATATCGGCGCTGGTGGCCGGCACGGTCATGTCCGCCGGGGACACCGGCACCTGCAACAAGGTATTGAGTTGCTTCACGTCGCCTTCGTTCAAGGTGCCGGCAGCCTGCTTCAGGGTCAGCAGGCTCTCAAGATAGGTGTAGCGGGCATTGGAGAAGCTGGTCTCCGCTGTCAGCAGGTTCTGGCGCGCGGTCAGCACATCCACGATGGTGCGGGTGCCCACTTCCATCCCGGTCTGGGTCGCATCCATGGAGGTCTGGTTGGACTTCACCGACTGCTTAAGGGCCGTCACCTGGGAGATGCCGGTGAGCACCCCAAGGTACGCAGTGCGGGCCTGCTGTTCGGTCTGGCGGTTCACCAGGTTTACATTGGCCACCGCCGCGTTGTACTGGGCCTGGGCCTGGTTCACCTTGGCCCAGGTGCCGCCGCCGGCGAACAGAGGCCAGGACAGGTTCAGCATCGCGGTGTTGCCGCTGAGGTTGGTGGTCTGTCCTATCGTGATCGGTGGCGCGTTGGGCGGCAAGCCGAGTTCCGCGGCCGGCACGTCCGGCGTGATCTGACTATTGTCGTTCTTGAAATGAGTCAGCGACACGCTGACGGTGGGATAGTGGCCTGCGCGCTGGATGCCGATGTTGGCATCGGCGGCATCGGCGGCGGATTGGGCCGCGAGCAGGTTGGGATTCTGCTTGAGGGCCTGGGTGACCCAGTCCTGGGCGGTATTGGGATCGGGCGAGCGCAGCGGCATGTCCACCGTGGGTTCCATGAGGGCGCCCACCGGCTGGCCGATGATGGCGCGAAGTTGCTCCTCGGTGGTGATCACCTGCTGCTGAGCGGAGATCAGGTTGGCTGCCGACTGGTCATAGGCCGCCTGGGCATTCTCCACGTCGGTGATGGCGCTCATGCCGACTTCATACTTCTCCTTGGCCTGCTCCAGCTGCTTGCTGTTGGCATCCGCCGCGGCGCGATCGGCCTTCAGGGTGTCACGGGCATTCAGTACGTTGAAGTAGCCGGTGGCAGTGCGCTGGATCAGGTCTTCCTGGGCGGCCGTGAACTGCGCGTCCGCCTGAGCGGCCTGGGCATCCGCCTGGTCTATGGCTTTCCAGGCGGCCCAATTGAAGATGGCCTGGTTCAGCTGCAGCGTGTACTGCGTAGTGTAATTCCGGGAGGAGGCATCGCCTTCCTTCTCGGTACCGGTGGTGGGGTCAAAGAAGATCGGCACCTGGCCGCTGGAGTGCTGCACTTCCCGGTCACCATTCAGGGTGATATTCGGCAGGTACCCTGCCCGGGCGATGGCCTTGTCCTCGGTGGTCGCATCGTAGTTGGCCTGGGCCTGCTGGAAGGTGGCGTCGTTCTTGAGGGCCAACTGATAGATGTCCCACAGGTCCGCCGCCTGGGCGGGGGCCACGGTGGCCGCCAACAGGGCGCCGATGGTCAGGGCAAGTGTCGTCTTACGCATAGCTCCCATCCGTCCTAAAGTAAGTGTTGTAGTCAAATATAACACCATATCGCCTACCTGACAAGGCCCTGTTTCAGGGCCCTCCAGCCTTGGATGCCTCAATACCGGGCCAGGTTGGGGTCCAGGGCCTCGGCCCAGGCATCTATCCCACCCGCCAGGTTGGCCACCTGGCCGAAGCCCTTATCCATCAGGAACTGGGCCACCTGCTGGCTGCGGCCACCGTGGTGGCACATCACCACGTAGCGGGCCTTGGGGTCCAGTTCCCCGAGCCGCTCCGGTATCTGGGCCATGGGGATATGGCGCGCGCCCTCTACATGGACCTGCGCGTATTCCCAGGGTTCCCGCACGTCCAGCAATACCGCCTTGTCGCCCTGCTCCTTGAGGAGCGTGCGGGCCACACCGGGGTGGAGTTGCGGGACGCTGGCCATCAGAACCTGAAACGCGTGGGCTCGGCGGCGTTCTTCAAGGCCGGCACGTCGGTCTCGAACAGGGAGACGCGTGCCCAGGCATCCTCGGCGATGCGGGTCACCACCAGTGCCTCCATGACGGGCGAGCTGCCCACGATCACGAATAGCCGGCCGCCTACGGTCAGGCGTTCCGCATAGGTTTCGTCATAACGCGGCAGGGAGCCCGTCACCACGATCACGTCATAGCGCTGTTCGAGCCAGTCCAGGCGCGTGCCGTCGCGGGTCTCGAGCTTCACGTTCTTGAAGCCCAATCCCTTGAGGGTCTTGCCGGCGGTCTCGATGAAATCCGGGTGGATGTCCACCGAGAGCACTTCGCGGGCGCGCTTGGCGAGGCAGGCGGCGAAATACCCGCTGCCGGTGCCGATCTCCAGCACGCTGTCGGTGGGCTTCGGGTCAAGCGCCTGCAGCACCCGGCCTTCGATGGTGGGGATCCACATCCATTCGCCGTGGGGCAGGGGGATCGGCGCATCGGCATAGGCCACGTTGCGGTACGTCTCCGGCACGAACTTGTCGCGCGGCAGGGCCTCGAACACCGAGAGGATGCGCGCATCCAGGACGTGCCAGGCCCGGATCTGCTGCTGGACCATCTGGGTGCGGGCGGTTTCGATATCCATGGCTTTTTCCGCGGGAAAACGGGGCTTACCGGCTGCAAAGGTTACGGGTTGGCTTGAGTCTTGGCAAGACAAAACGTCACGGCGGCGGCCTGACAGATGTCAGGTCCTAAGCGGGGCGCCGCGTCCGCGGCGTTATAATCATGGCCGAAGCTGGGGGTGCTCCGAAAACAGGAGCTGAGAACACACCCTTGGAACCTGGCCTTAAAGGTTCGCTGGTCACCGGACAGTACGCCGGACACCGCGGACGTATCGGCGAGGGAATGCTTCGCGTGCCGCTTGAGGCCGCCATGCGTTCCCGCGTCCCTGCGACGAGGAATCGAACATGAGCGCCGTCCCCGAAGAATTCGTCCGCCGCACCGATGCCCTGGCCGAAGAAGCCACGCGGCCCTTCGCCAATTCCCGCAAGCTGTACGTGCAGGGCAGCCGCGCCGACATCCGCGTGCCCATGCGCGAGATCGCCTTGAGCGACACGCCGGCCATGTTCGGCGTCGAGAAGAATCCGGCTTTCCACGTCTACGACACCTCGGGCCCGTACACGGACCCCGCAGCGAAGATCGACCTATTGAAGGGCCTGGCGCCGCTGCGGACCAAGTGGATCGAGGAGCGGGGCGACAGCGAGGCTCTGCTTCAGCCCAGCTCCGAATTCATGCGCCGCCGCGAGGCGGACCCGAAGCTCGCCCACATGCGCTTCGAGCGTCAAAGGCAGGTGCGCCGTGCCAGGGCAGGCGCGAACGTGAGCCAGATGCACTATGCCAAGAAGGGTGTCGTGACCCCGGAGATGGAGTTCATCGCCATCCGCGAGAACCAGCGCATCGAAGCCATCAAGGAAGCACATCTCCTTAAGCATCATCCGGGCGAGAGTTACGGTGCGAAGCTGCCGAAGCTCATCACCCCCGAGTTCGTGCGGGACGAGGTGGCGCGCGGGCGCGCCATCATCCCCAACAACATCAACCATCCCGAGAGCGAGCCGATGATCATCGGCCGCAACTTCCTGGTGAAGATCAACGCCAACATCGGCAACTCCGCCGTCACCTCCGGCATCGCCGAGGAAGTGGAGAAACTGGTATGGGCGACGCGCTGGGGTGCGGACACGCTCATGGACCTCTCCACCGGTAAGCACATCCACGAGACCCGCGAGTGGATCATCCGCAACGCACCCATCCCCATCGGTACCGTGCCCATCTACCAGGCCCTGGAGAAGGTGGACGGCAAGGCCGAGGAACTGACCTGGGAGATCTTCCGGGACACGCTGATCGAGCAGGCGGAGCAGGGGGTGGACTACTTCACCATCCACGCCGGCGTGCGCCTGGCCTACGTGCCGCTCACGGCCAAGCGCGTGACGGGCATCGTGTCCCGCGGCGGCTCCATCCTCGCCAAGTGGTGCCTCTCCCATCACAAGGAGAACTTCCTCTACACCCACTTCGAGGACATCTGCGAGATCATGCGGACCTACGACGTGGCTTTCTCGCTCGGCGATGGCCTGCGGCCGGGCTCCATCGCGGATGCGAACGATGAGGCACAGTTCGCTGAGTTGGACACCCTGGGTGAGCTGACTCAGGTCGCCTGGAAGCACGACGTGCAGACCATGATCGAGGGTCCGGGCCATGTACCCATGCAGCTCATCAAGGAGAACATGGACCGGCAGCTCAAGGTCTGCCACGAGGCGCCTTTCTATACGCTGGGACCGCTCACCACCGACATCGCCCCGGGCTATGACCACATCACCAGCGCCATCGGCGCCGCCATGATCGGCGGGTTCGGCACCGCCATGCTCTGCTACGTGACGCCCAAGGAACACCTGGGGCTGCCGGACCGGCAGGACGTCCGCGACGGCATCATCACCTACAAGATCGCCGCTCATGCGGCGGACCTGGCCAAGGGTCATCCCGGCGCCCAGACCCGCGACAATGCGCTATCGAAGGCCCGCTTCGAGTTCCGCTGGGAGGACCAGTTCAACCTGGGGCTGGATCCCGAGAAAGCCAAGGAATTCCACGACGAGACCTTGCCGAAGGACGCCGCCAAGCTCGCGCACTTCTGCTCCATGTGTGGCCCGCATTTCTGCTCCATGAAGATCACCCAGGATGTGCGGGAGTACGCGGAGAAAGGCATGGCGGAGAAATCGAAGGAGTTCCTGGAGCAGGGCGGCGAGGTCTATAAGCAGGGCTGATCCGCCTTGGCAGGATCTGTGGGGTCATTGTCGTCTCCACTGACAGGCTTGTGGTTATAGTCTGTAGCACGTCCACTACTGTCGGGGTCGCTCGTCATGATGCGTCTACTGCTCGCCTTGCTGCTGGCCTTGGGCGGTGCGCCCATCACCTTCGCGGCCGATGCTGACATGCATCTCACTCCGCCCAAGCACGGCACCATCAAGGTGGCCTTCGTCATGAGCGAGGGTGCCACCGTGATCGACTTCGCCGGTCCCTGGGAAGTGTTCAATAACGTGATGCTGGACGGTCACGGCGATGACATGGACGCCAGCATGCCCTTCGAGCTTTATACGGTCGGGCCCTCTACGGCACCGATCCACACCAGCGGCAGCCATCACTTAGGCATGACCATCACCCCGGACTACAGCTTCGCGGATGCTCCCACGCCGGACATCGTGGTGATCGGCGCCCAATCCGGCGGCCCCGGCTTGAGCGAATGGCTGCAGAAGGTGCATGCACAGGACCGCATCATCATGTCGGTCTGTACCGGGGCCTTCAGGGTCGCGAAAGCTGGCTTATTCGATGGCCTGCCGGCGACTACGCACCATGCCTTCTTCGACCAGTTCAGCAACCAGTTCCCCAAGGTGAAGCTGGTGGAGTCGGTCCGCTACGTGCAAGCGAGCCCCACGCTGTTCAGCGCCGGCGGCCTCACCTCGGGAGTGGACCTGGCCCTGCACGTGGTGGATGAGTATTACGGCGAGGCGGTGGCGCAGAAGACCGCCGATTACATGGAGTACCAGAG
This sequence comes from Gammaproteobacteria bacterium, assembly GCA_036271575.1. GTDB lineage: Bacteria > Pseudomonadota > Gammaproteobacteria > Natronospirales > REEB76 > DASUBN01. The sequence continues at coordinate 14,006 of DATBAJ010000034.1, read as the reverse complement.
CACCGGCTGGAAGACCAACGTCGGCGTACCGGCACCAGCAGCGGTCGCGGTGCACCAGGAATGGAAGGGCGATACCGCTTCGGGTCTCGCGCTCTTGTTGCACGTGACGTATGCGAAAGGCGCCTATTCGGCGCTACTGGATAGCGCTTCCCAGGGTGTGACCAGCGCACCGACCACGGTCACGCTGGACGGGAATCATGTGGACCTGGGCTTCGGCATCCCGGGGCACGCGGCCACGTTCACCGGCACGGCCAACGATGCAGGTACCGTCTTGACCGGGACTTACGTCCAGGACGGCAAGTCTTCGCCGCTCACCCTGCTGAAACAGAATCCCTGAAGCGAGCCCGCGGCGCGGCGATTCAAGTGGTCGCGCCGCGGAAACGCTCGCGGTAGTCGCTGGGCGGGATACCGAGCTCACTGATGAAACAGCGGCGCATGGTCTCCTGGGTGCCGAACCCGCAACGCCGCGCCACCTGCGAGACCTGCAGGTCGTTCTCCTCCAGTTTGCGGCGCGCCGCTTCCAGCCGGATCTTCGAGACGTGGACCGCCGGCGTCATGCCGACGCTTTCGGTGAAGCGCCGCGCGAAGTTGCGCTCGCTCATGGCCACCCGGGCCGCGAGCTTCGGTATGGACAAGTCCTGTTGCAAGTGTTCCAGCATCCACAGTTGCAGCTCGCGCAGCTTGTCGTCCTCGCTGAACTGCGCCGCCAACTGCGCGCTGAACTGGGATTGTCCCCCGGGGCGCTTGAGGAACATCACCAGCATCTGGGCCGTGGCCAGCGCCACCGGCTGGCCCCAGTCTTCTTCCACCATGGCTAGTGCCATGTCGATGCCCGCGGTGATGCCGGCGGAGGTGTAGATGTTGCCGTCCCGCACGTAGATGGCGTCCGGCTGGACCTTGATGGATGGGCCGATCTTCAACAAGTCCTCGACGTCATCCCAGTGAGTCGTGGCGTTGCGGCCTTTCAGCAGTCCAGCTTTGGCCAGGATCAGGGCACCGTTGCAGACCGAGCCCAGGCGCGTGACCTTGGGTGCCAAACGGCGTATCCAGCGCAACAGGTCTTCGTCCTCCATCACCTTGAAGCAACCCAGACCTCCGGCGATGAGCAGGGTGTCGGCATCGGCGATATCGCGATAACTGCGTTCCGCTACGAGCCGCACACCCGAGGAGGTGGCGAAGGGGCCTGCCTTCAGGCCCACCAGCTCCACGCTGTAGGCGGCGCGACTCATGCCGCGATCGCGCAGCAGGCGCGAGCTGCGGGCGAAGGCTTCCAGGGGGCCGGTGATGTCCAGCATCTGCGCGTCCGCATAACCGAGCATTACCACCCGGTGCGTAGCGGGGGATGCTGGACGGGTAGCGCTGCCCTTGCGGCTTGGCATGACATGAGTATCGGTGACCGGCGCACTTGCCGAAACGACAAATATCCCACAAATCCTGCCATCGCGCCCGAAGCCCCGGGCGGTTCCGTTAGACTCGCGCCCATGAAACGGCTCATCGACCTCAGCCACGCCGTCGAGCACGGCATGATCACCTACAAGGGGCTGCCGGCGCCGATCGTCTGCGATTACCTCAGCCGTGAAGCCTCCCGTCAGAAATACGCGGAAGGCACCACCTTCCAGATGGGCAAGATCGAGATGATCTCCAACACCGGGACTTACGTGGACGCACCGTTCCATCGTTACGAGCAGGGCAAGGATGTCTCGGAGTTGCCGCTGGAATCGCTGGCGGACCTGGAAGGCATGGTGTTCCGCGCCAAGCCTGAACAGAAAGCCATCGGACCGGAGCTCTTCGGCAGGGTAGACGTGACGGGCAAGGCACTACTGGTGCATACCGGCTGGGCCAAGCACTGGCGCACGGATCGCTATTTCGAAGGCCATCCTCATCTGACAGAAGCCGCGGCGCTCTGGCTCCGGGAACAAAAGGCAGCCTTCGTCGGTATTGATTCCCTGAACATCGACGGCACCGCCACCGGGGCACGGCCGGTGCACACGCTGCTCCTGGGTGCGGACATCCCCATCTGCGAGCACATGTGCAACCTGGAACAGCTGCCCGATTCCGGTTTCCGCTTCCATGCGGCACCGGTGAAGGTGAAGGGTTTCGGCACCTTCCCGGTCAGGGCCTACGCTGTCGTCTGACCCTACCAATGTCCAGGGAGTAGAGCATGGCCAAAGAGATCGTCCATACCGACCAAGCCCCCAAATCCTTCGCCGGGTATAGCCAGGCAGTGAAGGCGGCGGGACTGGTGTTCGTCTCGGGGCAGGGACCCATGGATCCCGCCACGGGCGAAGTGCGCGGCGAGACCATCCAGGAACAGACGCGCCAGTGCCTTACCAACGTGGAGGCGGTATTGCGCGCAGCGGGCAGCTCGCTCGACAAGGTGGTGAGCGCCACCTTCATCCTGGCAGAGGAGAACGACTTCGTCGGCATGAACGAGGAATGGGGCAAGTGGTTTGCCAAGGACCCGCCGGCGCGCCAGGGAGCCAAGCTGCCGGTCCGGCCCAAGGGCATGAAGGTCTCCATCGCGGTGATCGCCGAGGCCTGACCGCTCAGTGACCGCGGCGTCCCGGTATGGGATGAGGGCGCGCTTCGGTCTCGTCTGGCAGCAGGACATTGCCATCCTCCACATCCGGAATCTGCGGCTGGGAAGCATCCAGAGATTCCTCGTCGAAGCCGGCGTCGCCGTCCTCGATGGGTTCAAGGGCGCCGGTGAAGTCCTCGGGTTCTGCGGAGCGGGTGAAAAGGCGCTTCTGCCAGTCGGCGGCATCGAAGGCTTCGATGTCGCCGTCCAGGTGCTGCACCTCGATATCGCCGTCTTCGATAGTCAGGATCTTGAAGCGATCTCCGCTGTGCACGTCCATGTACCACTCGCCCACTGCGGGTCTCACGCCGTCGTCTTCCACTGCCATGCTGCGTCTCCTAGTCGTAGCTTCACTGTAACGCCATGACACTACGCCGACGGTGACGCGCGTCATGCGCGCGATGCGACATGGGTTCAGGTCATCACCCGTCAAATCATCCGGGCGATTCCACCAATCACGGCATCAATGACACTGGGCTTGCGATAGCGTGACGAGCTTCAAACCGGTGATGTTTGCGACTGCGTAGATTGCAACCTGTCATCGCAGCAGGAGCAAGCATATGAACATAAGCAAGAAAGGACTGTTGACTGCCGCCGTCGCTGCAGCTCTCGGGCTGTCGTTCGCCGCCCAGGCGGATACCACGACGACCAGCAACACATACACCAACGCCAATGATCCTGACTCGACCTGGTGGAGTGCGGGCTATTTTGAAGTGGATGGGGGCCAAGCCCACTACGGCAGCAAGAACAACCAGGTAAACACCAATACCGCCAACTCCGTCAGCAACTTCAGCGACAACGACACCGGCTGGCGGGCCAACCTGGGTTATCAGTTCAACCCATGGTTCAGCCTGGAGTTGAGCTACGTGGACTTCGGTTCCGTGGACGACAGCGTCGACTTCGGCACCCCGTCCAATAGTTCCTTCAAGTCCACTCGCAAGGCCCATGCCTACGGCGTGGCCGGAGTCGGCAGTATCCCGTTCGGCGACAGTGGCTGGTCGGGCTTCCTGCGTCTCGGCACCGTGGACGCGCACACGCAGGTGAACGACACCTCCATCGGTTCCATCCCGGTGCCCTCCAGCAACACCACCAGTAATGACTGGAAGGCCTACTACGGTGCGGGCGTAGCCTGGCAGTTCGCCGAACACTGGGGCCTGCGCCTGGGCTGGGACCAGTACCACAATCTGGCCGATGCCAATACCGGCGGCGAGACCAACATCAACTTCGCCAACGTGGGCCTGCAAGTCCGGTTCTGACGCCTGGGTTCCTTGGGACGCCAGGAGGCCCGGAGTGATCCGGGCCTTCTCTTTTTGGGGCTCCAAGCTGTGGGACAATCACGGGCGCAAATCATGTCGGGGAGGGGAACCATGCAACAGACAGCCATCTTCGGGCCCATGATCGCCCTGGCGCTGCTGACCTTCGGCGTGCTGGCGTACACGGGCTACAAGCGCTTCAGCGCCGGTTTCGCCGGCCGGGTGAAGGGCGGCGACTTCCGCTATGGCGAGAATGCCAACGTACCGCCGGATGTGGCGGTGGCAAACCGTAACTTCATGAATCTGCTGGAAGCGCCGGTGCTTTTCTATGCGATCTGCCTGGCGTTGTACGTCACGGCCCATGTGACCGCCATCACACTTTCCCTGGCTTGGGCGTACGTGGCGGCGCGGGCTGCACATACCGCCATCCATCTGGCCTATAACCGCATTTTGTATCGTTTTGCCGCTTATGCCCTCAGCAATGTGGTGCTGGCGACCCTTTGGTTGTGGTTCGCGGCGGTCCTATTCGGCTAGACTTAAGCCCATGTGCACAGGGAGCATCGCAGGCACATGAGTTCCGAGAAGAGACCCATCGTGGTAGCTGGTAAGCGCTACGCCAGCATCGAGGAGATGCCGGCGGAGGTGCGTCGCGTCTATGATCTGGCGCGGGCGTCCCAGGACGTAGCCGAGACGGCGGCGCCGGTGAAACTGGTGTTCAATGGCAAGGAATACGAAGGCCTGGACAGCATGCCGGCGGACGTGCGCAAGCTCTATCAGACCCAGCAGGTGGCGATGGAGACCTACCGCGACTTCAGCGTGGATGCGACGACGCCCCGTGCCGCCAAGGTGGATGCGCCGCCGCAGCAGCGCATGGACAAACCTTCCTTTCTCAAGCGCTATATGTGGCCGCTCGTCATCCTGGCCGTCATCGTCGTCGCTATCGTCGTCATATTCGTCTAACTCGAAGCTGCTGCGCCTCGTTCTCAGCAACTGCTCCTGCGTTGCTCTACCACCTACATCCCTGTAGGCGTGCTTCGGCTCGCGACGCTTCGAGGCTCTCCAGCTTTAACGACGAGTTATCTTCTCTATTGAGATGCGGGCTTTTATCCGCGGCTCCGGCTGCAGGGTGATGTGGCCTATGCCATAGCCGTCATGCAGGTGGTCGCAGAGTCCGCGATACACCGCCTCCCACTGTCCCATCTCCTCGATCACCACGTGAGCCGAGAGCGCCACCTCGCCGGAGGAGACGCTCCATACGTGCAGGTCATGCACCGATCCCACCCCATCCACTGCCGCCATGCTGCGGCCGATCTCGGTCAGGTCCATGCCGGAGGGCACGCCCTCCAGGAGCACGTGGGCTGCATCGCCCAGGAGCTTCAGGCTCGAGAGCAGGATCAGGAGGCCGATGAACAGCGACAGCAGCGGATCCGCTGCCTGCCAGCCGCTCCACCATATGATGAACCCGGCCAGGAATGCCGCGGCCGAGCCCAGCATGTCGCCGAGCACATGCAGCAATGAGGCCCGCAGGTTGAGGGAGCGTTCGCCGCTCTCCAGCACTCTATATATGAGCAGGTTCAGCCCCACTCCCAGGCCACCCATGAGCATGACCAGCGGCGCCTCGACCGTCGGCGGGTGCTGCAACCGCTCCACCGCGCCCACCACCAGCGAGGCGACGATCAACAGCATGAACAGGGTGTTGCCCACGGCCGCCATCACTTCCACGCGACCGAGCCCGTAGGAGTGGCGCGCGGAAGCAGGGCGCTGGGCCATGATCGCGGCGACGGCGGCGATGCCGAGTGCGATGCCGTCGGTGGCCATGTGGCCCGCATCGCCCAGCAGCGCCAGGGAATGGGCGCGCCAGCCGCTGAAGGCTTCGATGGCGGCGAAGCCCACGGTCAGCCCAAGAGCCAGCCAGTAATGCCCCTGGCCGTGACCTTCGTGATGGTGATGCTGGTGTGCGTGATCAGCCATGAACTGAGTATAAGTCCGTTCCAGAGCTGCTACGCTCGGCAGGGCGGTGTCTGTAGCAGGGATGCGTACGTGCCGCGGAGCACAGGGATGTGCGAGAGCGGCGGCGCGAGGACTCGCAATCTTAGGTAGACGAGTGCCCGCTTCGCTACGCAGTCCTGCTTCGCTCGCGGCCCAGGGCGTACATCTTGTACGCCCGCTCGCCTCGCGTGCCTAGCCCTGCCGTCGCTCGCGACGCTCTGGTGGGCTACATTATTGGGTAGTCGGATCAAGGGGCGAAGATGTCACTGGATATCGCTGCGTTCTTCCATGCCGCTTCCTCCACCTACAGCTACGTGGTGGCAGATGGCGCCGCCAAGCGTGCCGCGGTGATCGACCCGGCCCTGGACTACGACGCGGCTTCGGGCCGCTCAGGTACGGCTTCGGCGCAGAAGATCGTCGAGCACCTGAAGCTGCGGGACTATGCCCTGGACTGGATCCTGGAGACCCACGCCCATGCGGACCATCTCTCCGCGGCGCAATTCATCAAGCAGGCGTCGGGAGGCGGCGCCAGGGTGGCCATCGGCGAGGGTATCCGCGAGGTACAGGCCAGCTTCAAGGCCCTGTACAACTTGGGGCATGAGTTCACAGCGGATGGCAGCCAGTTCGATCATCTTTTCAAGGACGGCGAGACCTTCAAGATCGGTGGGATACCGGTGCAGGTGCTCGCCATGGGCGGTCACACCAGCGACGGCGTCGCCTACGTCCTGGAGGATGCGGCTTTCGTCGGCGACAGCCTGTTCATGCCGGATTCCGGCAGCGCCCGCTGCGATTTTCCCGGCGGCGACGCCGGCAAGCTCTATGACTCGGTGCGCCGGCTGCTGGATCTCCCCGGGACCACGCGGCTCTTCATGTGCCACGACTATGCTCCCGGCGGGCGCGAGCACCGCAACCAGACCAGCGTGGAGGAGGAGCGCCGCGCCAACATCCACGTGAAGGATGGCGTGTCGCGGGAGGATTTCATCAAGTTGCGGCAGGAGCGGGATGCGACGCTGCCGGTGCCGGCGCTGCTGCTGCCGGCGATCCAGGTGAACATCAGGGCCGGGCGATTCCCGGAACCAGATGCCAACGGCGTGGTCTACCTCAAGATCCCGCTCAACCGGTTCTGAACCGGCCGGGCATGAAGCACACACCGGGGTAGACCATGGAACAATACCTGCTGCATCTGGGGCTCACCGCCGGCATCAATCTTGCGCTGCTGGTGCCCCTGTTCCTGCTCGCATTCCTGACCGGTTCCCGGCCCAAGAGCTATACGCCGATACTGCTGTTCGCCCTGCTCTTCGTGTTGGATATGGGTCTGGTGCTCATGCCCAGGGTCGTGAACGTGATCCCGCCCTGGGGCGGCTGGAACTGGCAGGGCAAAGTACTGCAGATGGCCTGGCCGCTGGTGCTCGTCCTGTGCGTGCCCGCCTTCGCGGCGGCGCGCAGCGGCTTCAAGCTCCCGGAGCAGCGCAGCAGCTGGCGCGCCCTGCCCATCGCCTGCGTGGCGTATCTCCTCATCGGCATCCCGGCGATCCTGCTCCTGGGCGCGCGTTTCAATCCCGGTGCGCCGGACCTGCCCATGTGGGTCTATGAAGCCACCATGCCGGGCCTGGGCGAAGAGTTCGTGTACCGCGGCATATTCCTGGTGCTGCTGAACGAAGCCTTCGGCCGGCCCTGGAAGTTCGCCGGCATACAGCTGGGCTGGGGTTTCGTGATCGTCAGCGTGATGTTCGGGCTGCTGCACGGCATAGACGCCAAGTCCTTAAGCGAAGTGCATATCGTCTGGGGCCCCAACATGTTCCTGCCCATGGCCATCGGCTTCGTGCTGGCGTGGATCCGGGAACGCACCGGCAGCGTCTGGCCCGGCGTGCTGTTCCACAACTTCGTGAACACCATCAACGACCTGTTCGTCTGAGCCCCGCTGTACGGGCGTAAAAAAGACGCCGCCTTTCGGCGGCGTCTTCATCGTCGAGATCAAGACCTGGCTTAGCTGCCGTGCGCCAATAGGGGCACGATGAGCAAGGCCACGATGTTGATGATCTTGATCAAGGGGTTGATGGCCGGGCCCGCGGTGTCCTTGTAGGGATCGCCCACGGTGTCGCCGGTCACCGCCGCCTTGTGAGCGTCGGAACCCTTGCCGCCGAAGTTGCCGTCTTCGATGTACTTCTTGGCGTTGTCCCAGGCACCGCCACCCGTGGTCATGGAGATGGCGACGAACAGCCCCGTGACGATGGTGCCGATCAGCACGCCGCCCAGGGTCTGGGCGCCGGCCTCGGGACCCGCCAATGCCTTCATGCCGAAGGCCACCACGATCGGCACCAGGATCGGCAGCAGCGAGGGGACGATCATCTCCTTGATGGCCGCCTTGGTGAGCATGTCCACGGCGCGCGAGTAGTCAGGCTTCGCCTTGCCGGTCATGATCCCGGGGATCTCCTTGAACTGGCGACGCACTTCGTTCACCACCGAGCCCGCGGCCCGGCCCACGGCTTCCATGGCCATGGCGCCGAACAGGTAAGGCACCATGCCGCCGATGAACAGGCCGATGATCACGAAGTGATTGGCGAGGTCGAAGGTGAACACCTGGCCCTGGCTGTTGGCCGAGAGGCTGTGGGTGAAGTCCGCGAACAGCACCAGGGCCGCGAGGCCCGCGGAGCCGATGGCGTAACCCTTGGTCACGGCCTTGGTGGTATTGCCCACCGCATCCAGCGGATCGGTGACGGCGCGCACTTCCTTCGGCAGGCCCGCCATCTCGGCGATGCCGCCGGCGTTGTCGGTGATGGGGCCGTAGGCATCGAGCGCGACCACCACGCCGGTCATGGAGAGCATGGCGGTGGCAGCCACCGCGATGCCGTACAGGCCGGCGAAGAAGTAGGCGCCGTAGATGCTGGCGCACACCGCCAGCACCGGGAGCGCCGTGGACTTCATGGAGATGCCCAAGCCCGCGATGATGTTGGTGGCGTGGCCGGTCTGGGAGGCGGCCGCCACGTGGTGCACCGGCTTGAACTGGGTGCCGGTGTAGTACTCGGTGATCCACACGATCACGCCGGTCAGCACCAGGCCGATCAGCGAGCAGGCGTACAGGTTCATGGCGTTCGCGCCCATGAGTTGCTTGGTGATCGGGTAGAAGGCGATCGCCGCCAGCAGCGCCGCCACCAGCACGCCCATGTACAGGGCGTTCATGATCTTGCCGCCCTCGCCGGTGCGCACGAAGAAGGTGCCGATGATGGAGGCGATGATGGAGGCGCCGCCTAAGGCCAGCGGGTAGAACACCGCATTTTCGCCGAAGTCCGTAGCCAGGAGGCCGCCCAGCACCATGGTCGCGACCACGGTCACGGCGTAGGTCTCGAACAGGTCAGCGGCCATACCGGCGCAGTCGCCCACGTTGTCGCCCACGTTGTCAGCGATCACGGCCGGGTTGCGCGGGTCATCTTCGGGGATGCCGGCTTCCACCTTGCCCACGAGATCGGCGCCCACGTCCGCACCCTTGGTGAAGATGCCGCCGCCCAAGCGCGCGAAGATCGAGATCAGCGAGCCGCCGAAGGCCAAGCCCACCAGCGCGTGCAGCGCAGTCTCGGTGCTTCCAGAGATATGACTGGCCAACAGGTAGTAGCCTGTCACGCCCAAGAGCCCTAAGCCCACCACCAGCATGCCGGTGATGGCGCCGCCGCGGAAGGCCACGGCCAGGGCCGCGTTCATGCCTTTGCGGGCCGCTTCCGCGGTGCGCACGTTGGCGCGCACCGAGATGTTCATGCCGATGAAGCCGGTGGCGCCGGACAGGACCGCGCCGATGGCGAAGCCCACGGCGGTATACCAGTTGAGGGCGAAGCCGATCACCAGGAACAGCACGGCACCGACGATGCCGATGGTGGTGTACTGGCGGTTCAGGTAGGCGCGGGCACCCACCTGGATGGCGTGGGCGATCTCCTGCATGCGCTCGTTGCCGGCCGGCTGGGCCAGGATCCAGCGTACCGAGACCGCGCCATACACGAGGGCGAGGAAAGCGCAGCCGAGCGCGAACCACATATATGACTGGAACATCGACTCTCTCCCGAAAAGTGACGGATGTTGCGGGGGACTTCAGACCTTGAATTCGTCTTTGAGCTTCTTGCGCACCGCCGGATTCTTGGGCCGGGCGTACTGCGGAACCCCATTCTTGTAGGGCGGATAATCCTCTCCCTGGATGAGGGGTGCAAGGTAGCGGCGGCAGGCGGGAGTGATGCCGAAGCCATCCTCGGTGATGTAGTCACGGGGCATGAACTTCTCGTGATTGGCCACGTCGGCGAGCTTGGCCACGCCCACCGACCACTTATAAGGCTGGTTCGACTTGCGGACTATGGTCGGCATGATGGCGTTATGGCCCTTGAGCGCCAGCTCCACTGCTGCCTTCCCCACCGCGTAGGACTGTTCCACGTCCACCTTGCTCGCCACGTGACGCGCAGCGCGCTGCAGGTAATCCGCCAGCGCCCAGTGGTACTTGAGCTTGAGTTCGGACTTCACCATGGCGGCCAGCGCCGGCGCCACGCCGCCCAGCTGGGCATGGCCGAAGGCATCGCGGCTGCCGGCTTCGGCCAGGAAACCGCCGTCCGGATTGCGCACGCCCTCCGAGGCCACCACCACGCAATAGCCGTATCTCTCCACACATTCTTTGGTGCGAGCGAGGAAGGCCTTGGCGTCGAACTTGATCTCGGGGAGCAGGATGATGTGCGGCGCGTCGCCGGCTTTCTCGGAGGCTAAGCCGCCGGCCGCGGCGATCCAGCCTGCGTGCCGTCCCATCACCTCCAGGATGAAGACCTTGGTGGAGGTCTTGGCCATGGAGGCCACGTCCAAGGCGCATTCCTTGGTGGAGACCGCCACGTATTTGGCCACCGAGCCGAAGCCGGGGCAGCAGTCGGTCACCGCGAGATCGTTGTCCACGGTCTTGGGCACGTGGATGGCTTGCAGGGGATAGCCGAGCTTGTCGCAGAGTTGGGAGACCTTGAGACAGGTGTCGGCGGAGTCGCCGCCGCCGTTGTAGAAGAAGTAGCCGATGTCGTGGGCCTTGAACACCTCGATGAGGCGTTCGTATTGGGCGCGGTTCTCTTCCAGGCCCTTCAGCTTGTAGCGGCAGGAACCGAAGGCGCCGCCGGGCGTGTGGCGCAGGGCGCGGATCACACTGGGGCTCTCACGGCTCGTATCGATCAGATCTTCGGTCAGGGCACCGATGATGCCGTTACGACCGGCGTAGACCTTACCGATGCGCGATTTGTGCTTGCGGGCGGTCTCGATGACGCCGCAGGCGGAGGCATTGATGACGGCGGTGACTCCTCCGGACTGAGCGTAAAAGGCGTTACGTCTGGAAGCCATTGTTTTACATGCTCTTTATGCACCGGCACCGCCGCCGGGACCCCGGATTCTACCGGGGCTCCGGCGGGACATAAACAGCTGTGACGGCCGTCACGGTCGGACCGCAGGTAGGTTGTTAAAAAGTATCCAGAAAATGACGTTTCCAGTAGAGTAAACGAGGTCTTCAGCCCACTCCGCGCAGGCGGTGCCGATACAGGGGTGTCGGGGGCAGATCTCAATCAATCAACGACTTGGGTGGGAGGGGTTGTGAAGGGAGGCTTCCTATATAACGCCGCCGTGTCCGGCGCGACCGTGTTCTTTTCCGCTTCGCTGGCAGCAGCGCCTGTGCCCGCGATCCCGCCGCCTCCGCCGCCGGTGACCCCGGGTCAGGTGCAATCCACGCTCCCGACCCAGACGCAGACCCCAAAGAACGTCCTCACGCCCTCGAGCAGCGCGCCCACCAATGCCTCCGGCGTCGCGCCGGGCGGGCCGGCTTTCAAGGTCAACAGCTTCAGTATCGAGGGCAACTCGGTCATCCCCACCGACGAGTTGCAGGCCCAGATCGCGAGCTACGTCGGTCAGACCCTGACCTTGGCCCAGCTCTACGACGTGGCCGACGTCCTGACCCGGTATTACAGATCCAAGGGCTACGGACTCGCCTATGTGGCGCCACCGGCGCAGAAGCTCTCCGGCGGTAACGTGCGCCTGCAGGTGGTGGAAGGCCGCATTGGCGACGTGAACGTGCAGGGCAACAGCCGCACCCGCAGCGCGGTGTTCCGCGCGCGTGCCGCCGGCCTGCACAGCGGCGAGGTCTATACCGACGCTGCCGCCGAACGCGCGGTGATGCTCATGAACGACCTGCCCGGCGTGAGCGCACACGAAGTGTTGAGTCCCGGCACGCAGTTCGGCAACTCCGACATCCTGTTCAACGTGGATGAGACCGGCTACTCCGCGGATGCCTCGGTGGACGATTACGGCCGCAGCGTGATCGGGCGCTGGCGCCTGAACGCGGATGCCGCCATCAACAGCCTCACAGGCAGCGGCGACCAGCTCGCCGCCGGCATCACCCACTCCCAGGGCAACGAGCTCAACTTCGGCAAGCTTTCCTATGCGCTGCCGGTCTCGCCGGCGGGCTCGATGCTGACTACTTCCTTCAATCGCGCCGAATACCACGGCCTGTTCAGCTCAGCCCCAGGCAGTCCCGCGGAGGGTTTCAGCGGCAGCACCCAGAACGCCGCGATCAACTGGCAGGATCCGGTGGTGCGCACCACCGCCAAAAGCGTGTTCTGGAGCGCCGGCCTGAGCTACGACAACAGCCGCAGCGAGACCGCTGCGACCAATTCGCTTACCACCAACATCCTGCTGCTGCAGATCAATCGCTACTACACGCGCACTTGGGCTGACCAGAGCACCTTCTCCATGTCCACCACGCTGTGGACCAACGGCAAGCACTACGACCACTCCCAGGGCCTGAACAACGTCAACGCCGAGCGCGGACGTTTCGAGGCGGACCTGGGTTACCAGATGCCCTTCGGCGGGTGGAACTGGGTGAACCAGTTCAACGCCGCGTATTCAGTGAATACCCTCACCGATGCCGACAAGTTCAACCTGGGCGGCCCGGGCAGCGTGCTCGGCTACCAGTCCGCTGAAGAGCGCGGCGACAGCGGCTACTTCGCGTCCACCGAGATCGAGCGAGGCCTGTCCCTGGGCAAATACCTGCCGATCGTGTGGGGACTGTTCCTGGATACCGGCAAGGTGTGGGACAAAGCTGGCACGCTCACCACCGGTGGAGACAACGTGCGCGGCATCTCCAGCGCAGGTCTCGATCTGCAGCTCTTGCCGACTTCGGACAGGCTCAACGCGCGCCTGCAATGGGCGTATTCCATCGGTCGCCGTCCTGCAGACGGCGACGGCGGCGGCCATATCTGGTTCACATTGGGGATGACGTTCTGACCCGCGGCCGGACGCCTGTCCGGCTTGGGATCGGGCTGAGGTGAAACGATGAGCAAGCGCATGCCTGCGGGCAGTTCCTTGGATGGCTGGATGCAGCAGATCTGGCGGAGCGCCAGGCTGCGCCGCGGGTTGGCACAGACCGCCGGCGCCTTGAGCGCTTTCGCCCCGGCACTGGCGCTGGCCAACCCGACGGGTGGGCAGGTGGTGGCAGGCTCCGCGACCATCGGCACGGCCGGCGGCAACGGCGTCATCGTCAACCAGAACTCCCAGCGTGCCGCCATCAACTGGCAGCAGTTCTCCATCGGCTCCAACGAGTACGTGCAGTTCAACCAGCCCAACAGCTCCTCGGTGGTGCTGAACCGGGTCACCGGCAATAACCCCTCCAGCATCTTCGGCAGCATCCGGGCCAACGGCCAGGTGTTCCTGATCAACCCGAACGGCATCCTGTTCGCGCCGGGCTCGACCCTCGACGTCTCCAGCCTCACCGCCAGCACGCTGGATATCAGCAATTCCGACTTCATGACCGGTCGCTACGTGTTTGCCAAGGATCCGGGTGAGCCGGATGCCACGGTAGTCAACCAGGGCAGCATCAGCGTGACCCCGGGTGGCTACGTGGTGCTGGCGGGCGACTACGTGGAGAACGATGGGGTAATACAGGCCCAGACCGGCAAAGTGCTGCTGGCAGCCGGCGGCGGTGCCACGCTAACGCTGGACACCAGCGGCGGGTTCATCAGCTACCGGATCGACGCGCCCACGCTGGCGCGGCTCGCCGGTGTGGATAACGCCGGCAGCATCGTCGCCAACGGCGGTGCCGTGGTGATGACCGCGGATGTGGCCAACTCGCTCACCGCCACGGCAGTGAACAACTCCGGGCTCATCACGGCCCATTCCGTGCGCCAGCAGGGCGGCGA
>DATBAJ010000033.1:0-15378 GCA_036271575.1 Gammaproteobacteria bacterium | reverse complement strand
GGACGGCGCAGAAATACGCGGTTTGCTGCGGCGGCGGCCAGAACTACCGCATCGGGCTCTTCGACCAGGTGCTGATCAAGGAAAACCACATCGCCGCAGCCGGCTCCCTGACGGCCGCAGTGGCAGCAGCCCGCCGCGCAGGCGGTTCACGCAAAGTCCAAGTGGACGTGGAAGTGGAGACGATGGAGGAGTTTGAGGAGGCGTTGCGCGCAGGCCCGGACATCATCATGCTCGACGAATTCAGCATGGCCGACATGAGAGCCGCGGTAGCGCTGAACGACTCTGCAGGCCAGCGGGTTAAAATCGAAGCATCGGGCAGGGTGACGCTCGAGACCGTCCGCAGCGTCGCAGAGACCGGCGTTGACTACATCTCGATCGGTAGCATTACAAAACACGTCCGCGCTGTGGACCTGTCGATGCGGTTGGCATTCGCCTCTTAGGCAACAGCCGACTTCAACACCCGCTGAGGCTGCGCCACCCTGAATAATAGGGGACAGACCACGGTTTTCTAGTCTTTCTCCAGTTTCACGCACCCCGGCCCTTCATTCGCGGGGCGGTTCACGAAGGTGCTGATCCGCTGGGCGCCAGATGCCTGCCACTCCTCCGACTGGGAGACCAGCCTCTGAAGATCGGGGATTGATTCACGGCTTCTGGATTGCCGCAATCCCCTCCCTTGTCACAAAAGATTCATACAACCGACCCCCTCAAATGTCACATCGGGGTAGGGGATAGGAATCCGATTCAAGCGCGCCCAGTATTCGATCTTCCATTTTTGAAGAGTAAAAATGTTTGAGGGCGATCCACGAAGATTCTGACCCGCTGGGCGACGGGGTTCTCCTTTCAGGCGGAACTCAAGGCCCGCCCGGCGGTCTACTGACCCATATGCTCCGCGCCGCCTGTCTCTTCCTCATGCCGATCCTGGCCGTGGCCGCGGAGCCACAGGCTGTCAGCGTGCCGATGCGCCTGGACCATGGCGTGATCTTCTTCGACGCGACCCTGGACGGCAAAGGTCCCTATGCCTTCATCCTGGATCCGGGTGCGGGAGGCGCCGTCAGCGCCGATACCTTGCAGAGTCTGGGTCGAAAGCTGGGCGAGACCGCGCAGCTCGATGTGGCGGTGGACAGGGTGCACTTGGGCCGGGTTGCCTTGCAGGTGATAGACGGCGACGGCGCCAGCCTCGACCCCAAACATGATCCCGCGGGCCCGCCCATCGCCGGTGCCTTGGGCCCGGAGATACTCAAGGACTATGCCCTGCGGGTGGACTATGCCCACGCCACCCTCACGCTCACGCCAATGGGTAGTTTCAGGTACACGGGAAGCGGCAAGCCGCTGCCGGTGGTCTTCCACGACGTCATCCCGCTCATCACCGCATCCGCCGATGGTGTGGCAGGCCTCTTCGCCTACGACCTGCGCGCCCCCGGCAAGCTCATGCTGTTCCACCCGTTCCTGGCGCGTCACGGCTTCCTTGCCCGCTACGGCGTAGCGCCGGACGCGGACCATCCCATGGTGTTGGGTAGCTTGCATAGGCTGGAGTTGGCGGGTGTGACTCTGCATGAGCAGCCGGCTACTTTCGCCGGGTTCACCAGCGGCAAGTTCGCCGCCGAGGACGAGGCGGGCATCCTGGGCTATGACGTCCTGTCCCAGTTCGTCACCACCATCGACTACCGGGACAAGTTGGTCTATTTCGAGCCGCTTGCCGCGGGCCCTTGAGAGCCGATGGCCGGAGACAGACCGACTACTCTCCGTTTGAGGGCGGTGGCGTCGCCGTTGTCGGTGCCGGCGCTGCTATCCCCGCGGCCTGTTGGTACCAGGTTTCCGTCACGCTGAAGGAATGGTCGTAGAGGTCCTTCGCACCCGCGGGATTTTCGACGTGGTGCACCTCGCTGTTCTTGCAGCCCAGCGTCTTTTCGGTGAATCCCAAGAGGTCCTTCTCAAGATCCTTGGAGCGGTGGGTGGGAGGCTCGGAAAAGAGGCTCGCGGAATAGGTGCCGGGCTGGTCCGCGAAGCCCTTGAAGGTGATCTGGCGGCGGGCGCTGTCTACGCCGACGGTATCCATCTTCATCCAGCTGAAGTCCGGAACCAGCTTCTTGCCCGCGGCCACCTTGTCCAGGGTCCGGAATCCCTTGGCTGTCATGAACTGCTCGATGGCCTGCTCAGACGGGTTGGCCTTGCAGTCGAAGTGGAAGGCCAGGTCCGCGCCGAAGGTAGTCGGCTTGCTGTCAGCGTCCTCGTCCGTGGTATCCGGGCGGACGATGATCAGGACGATCCCGATCACGATGAATATCGATATGAGGGCGAGCGGTATCCAGCTTTTCTTTTCCATCTTCGACCTCTGTGGGGGGCTGCTCAGGCAGTACAAATCATAGGAGACAGACCTCCCGCTTTTTGTGAAGAAATCATGAAAAGAATCTGGTTTATATGTTTTCAACCATAATAGGGGAGGCCACGATTCTCCGGAGCCCGACCATGACCCCCACCATCTCGATGGCGGCGATTCCTCCCATGCGTAACCTGGCTGCCATAGCAGCGGCTTTCCTTTGTTTCATCGCGCTGGCTGCCGTCGCCGCGCCCACTCCCAACATCCATGACTCCACCCAGGCCTTCCAGAAGAACCAAACCGGCGGCATCCAGCAGGTGGTGGCGAGAGATCCCAACGACAAGGACCTCATCGCCGCCATCCGCGCGCATCTGGAGGCGGAAGCGGAGCGCTTCGGCAAGGGAGACTACGGCAAGGGCAGGCCAGGCCTGCAGTACCTCAAGACCATCAAGCCCGGCCAGATATCCATCATCTATCGCAATGTGCCGGCAGGCGCGGCAGTGGACTACGTAGGCAACGATGCGGCTGCGGTGGACGCCATCCATAAGTGGCTCGACGCCCAGCTGGATTGAGGAAGTCGCTTGAGAGAAATGGGGGACGGACCACGCCGGGAGCCAGCGCCTCTCTTACTGCTGCAGCTCCATGGCCTCATCGATGTAATCGATACCCGGGGGTTTCTTTTGCCAGGCCTGATCGGCATGCTGGCCCAGGGAGTAACCGGTCTCGTAGAGCTGGCGCATGTAGACGGGGTCGAAGAATTGTTTCGATTCCGCCTGGAACGAGTCGGGGATGTTCACCAGGTTGAAGTCCACGCCGTCGCGCTGGGACGCGAGATACAGGCGATACAGGTCTCCCAGGCCCTGGTACTTGGTGAAGGTCTCCAGTGAACGGCTGGTGAGCCCGAACAGGCTGGGCTGCAGCGGCGAATATTGCGGCACGATCTTGCCGTTGCGCAGCACGTACAGGCGGCGCTCCAGTCCATAGCGTTTGAACGCGTCGATCAGGCTGCGCTTCAGTTTCAGCGGGTAGATGAAGACCTGGTTCACCACGCCGCCGTCGGCGTGGATCTCGTCGTAATGCTGGTCGCCCACCTGCACGTGGATGAACACCGGTTCGAAGATGCCGGGGACCGAGACCGAGGCCAGCACCAGCTTGCGGATGAGGTCCAGTGCCGCGGGATTGCCGCTGTTCGCGATTGCGCCGATGTCCCAGATCACGCCCCGCTGGGCTTCCATGTTGGTGGTGCCGATGAAGAGCCGTTTGCCTTTCCTGTGCTCCGCGGCGATGGCGGCCACCACGTCCGGGGTGATGTTCGCATCGATCATCTTCACCAGCGGCGCGTTGTCCGTCACCGCCAGGCCGCCGGTGAGGCCCTGCAGCACCCTGAACACGCCGCTCTCGAAGATGCCGTCGGTGGCGGTATGGGTGTACAGGTTGCGGAGCTTGTCGTCGTATTGGGGTCCGATGAACACGAAGGGCGCGATGAGCGCGCCGGTGCTGACGCCCGTCACGATCTCGAAGTCGGGGCGGGTGCCGTTCGCCGACCATCCGGAGAGGAAGCCCGCGCCGAAAGCGCCGTCGTTGGCGCCTCCGGAGATGGCGAGGTAGTTCAGCGGCGGGTAGGACTGGTGCGCCTGGTAATAGTCCGCATGCGCCGCGCGGTATTGCTCCAGCCGTTCGTTGATGATGCTGTCGGCGAATGCCGGGCTCTCGTCCGCCCAGAAGCGGATGTCCGCAGGGAAGCCGGTGACCACTGCCTGGGATATGGATGCAGCGGGCACCGGATGATGCACGGGGATGCTGGAGCAGGCACTGAGGCCGATCAGCAGTAGCGCCGAGGATATTAGGCTTTGGATCCGCATCAATGACTCATCCGCAACCAGGATGCGTAGCCGGACCGAGTATATACCGCCTCGCTCCGGCTCCGATGAACCGGGCGCAGCCTTGGGTTAGAATCCCGGCGGAAGCTTTCCGCCCTTCTTTCTGAAGGCAAATCCATCGCATGTTCGATTTTATGACACGAGAGGATGCTGTCCCGTCGATGTTGACGGAACAAGCGGTGATACCGGGCATCCCCGGTGCGCGCCTTTGGGCGGACCGGGACCTGAGCGCGTTCGTCCAGTTGGTCATGGATGACAACAAGCGGGAACTCGCGGCCCTGGCGCAGGCGGGCATGACCGAAGACCAGACCCCTCCCGCGCACATGCTGGCCATCTCGGGCGGCGGCGATGCCGGCGCATTCGCGGCGGGGATACTGAACGGCTGGACGCGGCACGGCACCAGACCCAGTTTCCGGGTGGTGACCGGCATCAGTGCCGGGGCTTTGGCGGCACCCTTCGCCTACTTGGGGCCGCATTACGATCGCGCGCTGCATGAGATGGCCACCTCCGTCGGCCCCAAGGATATCTTCCGCACGCGCAACGTCTTTGCGGGCTTCCTTACCGATGGGCTGGCGGACAGCGCGCCCCTCTACCGTCTCGTCTCGCGGTACGTCACCCGGGAGCTGCTCGATGAGGTCGCCCAAGAGCACGCGAAGGGGCGGGTGCTGATGATCGGCACCACCGAGCTCGACTCCGGCCGCCCCGTGACCTGGAACATGGGCCAGATCGCATCCAGCGATTCGCCCGATGCGCTGACGCTGTTCCGCAAGGTCATGGTCGCTTCCATGAGCGTCCCGGGCGCGGTCTCGCCGGTCATGATCGACGTGGAAGTCGATGGCAGACCCCACCAGGAGATGCACGTGGATGGCGCGGTCATCAACCAGGTATTCCTCTATCCGGCGCGCGGCCTGGCGGAGTTCAGGAAAGCCGTGGCACGTCCCTATGACCGGAAGATCCATGCCTATGTCATCCGCAATGGGAAATTGGGTCCGGAATGGGCCGGGAACAGGCGGCGCACATCGAATATCTTCGCCCGGTCCATCGGCACGCTCCTCAATGTGCAGGGCTTCAGCGACCTGGAGAACATCTACAAGATCGTCACGGCCGATGGCGTCGACTTCAACTGCGCTTATATCGGCAATGACTTCACCTTCTCCCACGCAGTGCGGTTCGAGACCGGGTTCCTGCGGCGCTTGTATCAGTATGGATACGATCAGAGCGTCCAGGGGATCGCCTGGAAGAAATCCGTGCCGAGCCGCGTGGAATAAGCGGCCCGGCACAAGATCAGGGTCTGCCATGAGGTGCCTGGTCAGGCATCTGCATGGGTTTGCGCGTAGTTGAGAAAATAGCCCGTGAACACCGTCTGACCCAGGTAGGCGAACGCCTCGGCCAGCTGCCCATCGCCTGAAATCCTCCGCGCCGCCGTGACTTTCGGGATGAACCGCACAAATCACTTTAGCTTCGGGCGCGTGGCGTGGCTTCCATTATGTCGCCATGTTGCATCGGTCAGTGTGATGCGGTTCCGCATCGCAACATGCTGTAACACGCAGCTGAGCTAGACTTCATCGATAGAGAGATATGCGCGCAGGGGATGATAAGAAAGGAGAATCGTCCATGAAGATAGGCATCCTTTCCGATCTCTACATCGATGAACTGGGGCCGCCGCCGGATCCGGAAGTCTCGCCGGATGTGCTGGTGCTCGCGGGCAACATCGGCCAGGGCATGCGGGGGCTGGAGTGGGCAGCCACCACCTACCATTGCCCCATCCTCTATGTGTGCGGCAACTACTCCTACCGGGATCGGGACATCGACACCCTGGATGCGGAACTCAAGGAGCGGGCCTGGGGTACCCATGTGCACGTGCTGCAGAACGAGACCCTGGTGGTGCGGGGAGTCCGCTTCATCGGCTGTACGCTGTGGAGCGACTTCGAGCTGTTCGGCGACCCACAGACCGCGATGCAGTTCGCCATGGAGGGTAACCTGGATTATTACCGCATCCGCGATGCGGAAGGCCGCCCCATCAGGCCCCTGCATACGCTGGCGCGTCACCACCGGGCCGTGCGCTTTCTCGAGGCCGCGGTCAGCCAGCGCTTCGAGGGCGGCCACAGCATCGTCATCACCCACCACGCCCCGTCTTCGAAGTCGATCCCGCCGCGTTATCGGGACGATCAGCTGATGGCGTGTTATGCCTCCAACCTGGACCATCTGGTGGAACAGGCGGAGGCCATGCTGTGGGTGCATGGCGGCGAGCACGATGCGGCGGATTACGTGTTGGGTGGCACGCGGGTGCTGGCTAACCCGCGTGGCTACCCGATCGAAGGCGCCCGCGAGGTCGCTCCGTTCCGGCAGGACTATTACGTCGAGATCTGAGGCTCCTCATCGTGGCGGGGGCTGAGACGGTTTCGTCGCAGGGGATCGCATAGCCTAAGTCCAGGCGTCTAAACCATTTCCGGGCGGGTGGCATCCAAGGTGCGAGCCCTCATCGGAGCCCTAGCCATGCGCCAGCCAGCCGGCTCCCTTTATCTGATAGGTGGGATCTTCCTTTGCCTATTTGCGCCGGCCGTTCTTGGTGCGCCGCCGCCGGCTGCGGAAGCCATAGGCAGCTATCTGAAGCCCTTCGCAGACACCAATAACTTCTCCGGCACGGTACTGGTCACAGAGAAGGGCCAGACGCTCTTCGAGAAGAGCTATGGTTTCGCCGACTTGGCCGGCCGGGTCCAAAACGGTGCCGATACCCGGTTCCACGTCGCTTCCGTGTCCATGTTGTTCACGGCTTTCGCCACCATGCGCCTGGTGGAGCAGGGCAAGCTGTCGCTGGATGACACCGCGGGCAGCATCATCGGGCCGTTGCCGAATGGCGACCGCATCACGGTGCGGGAATTGCTCGAGGATAATTCGGGGATCCCCGATGCCGAAGAACTGCCGGGCTACGATGCGCTCTTGGAGGCCCACCAGACGCCGGGATCGCTCATCCAGCAGATCCGCGGCTTGAAGCCGCTCGCAGAGCCGGGCGGCAAGTACAAGGACGAAGAGCGCTCTGCATACCAGGCCTTGGCCTTGATCATCGAGAAGAAGACCGGGCTGCCATTTGCGCAGGCCATGCAGAAGCTCGTCTTCGGACCCGCAGGCATGAAAGACAGCGGTGTGGATGACGATAGCCCCATCGGCGGCCACGTCGCCCTGGGATACAGGCCGGAGGGCGAGTTTGGGCTCAAACGGGCGCATGTCATCCACTGGTCTGCCAAGCCCGGTAATGGCTCTGACTATTCGACCGCCGACGACATCAACCGCTGGTTCAGTGAGCTCCTCGGCGACAAGCTCTTGAGCGCCAAGTCACGCGCGATGATCATGGCCAGCGACAAGGACGGCGGCTTCGGCTGGGAGAAGGGGGCGGACCGCCGGTTCGGCGAGGACTCGTATTTCTCCAACGGCCGTGCGCCCGGATTCTCGTCGGTCATGTACAACCTGCCTAAAGAGGGCGTGACGGTCATCATCGTCGGCAACATCGAGCACGACATGAATCCAGAGGTAGCCGGGAACATCCTGGCCCTGGTCGTGGGCAAGCCCTACACGGCCTTCGCATACCAGCCGTTTCCGCTCACGCCGGATCAGCGCCAACGCTTCACCGGCCAGTTCAAATTCGGGGCGGATTTCTACCGGCCCGGTGCGACGCTTGAGATCAAGGATTCCCCGCAGGGCCTGATGCTCGAATGGCCGGGAGGTCCCGAAGCGCCGCTGCTGCCCATTGGTGCCGACAGATTCATGGATCGCTACTACTGGACTCCGGCGACCATCGTCCGGGACGCGGCCGGACGGCCCGCCGAGCTTAAGTATGGGAAGTTCCAAGGGACTGCGGTGTCGCCGCCCTGACTACTTGTCCTGGGCTCGCACTCTCAGAGGCTCGAAGGCGTGAAGCTCAAGGAAGTATTGTGGCCCACCGCCACCACCGCATCCTGGGTGGGGGTGAAGTCGATGCTCCTGGAGCCAGGTATATCCTCCCCGGTGCAGGTGACAGCCGCGGTGTAGTTGCCCGGCGGCAGCAGCGTCGCGTTGAACGAGTAGATATCCTGGTTGGCATGCAGGAGGAGTGGCGCCGAGGCGATCGGCACGACGCCTCCCTTCACAGGCACGAAGAATCCCTCCGGTACCGCATTTTCACCCTGGTACACATAGATCGCCGGGTCGCAACCGGGATCGTTGACCGAGACGTTGCCGATGCTGATGTCGCTCGACACCGTGCCGCCGAGGTTGGCCGTCTCAGCCAGGTTCACCAGCCGCGAGAGTTCCTTCAGCGTGTATACCCTCACGCCATCTTTGGTCTCTGAACTGAGTGCCACTCGCAGGTCCACGTCCACCAGCATGTTGACTGTCAGCCCTTCGCCCACCAGAAAGTTTCCCGTGGACTGGTATTGGCTCGGCACGTCGAGCGCATAGCGATCGCCGTTGTCGGCGATCACGTAGGAATCCGCCGCATCGATGTCGATGCGCACCCACTTGTAGCCGCTTACCGGCGTGTCATGGCCGTCCAATATGATGGTGCGGCTGCCGTCGATGTCCACCTGCTCTTCCGAGCCGAACGGCAGTTCCAGCGGGCCGCCGTCGCCGCCCAGCTCCACCCCCCGGATCGCCAGCACCACGTTGCTCACGCCCGAGGCCGGCACGCCGGAGATGTAGAGATTGACGGTGCCCACGAAACCGTTCTGGCAAGCGCTCAATATCGCGGTAGTCAGCAGACCGAGGAGGGCAAAGGCCTGGTGGACGGTGCGTCGTGACATGGATACCCTGCGATGCCGTCGGCGAATTCCGCTGCGGCGTCCGGGGATTATAGGGTACAGGTCGCACGCAGCACATGACGGCCGGTTACAGGCCGCAAAAATGGATTTAAGGGATGCCCCGCCTGCCGCGACAGAGTACGTCCGGCAGCGGCCAGTTTCTCAACAGGGTATAGAGGCGGGGAAAGCAGCTGAAGGGATCTGGGGCCGGAACTCGCTCGGCCCCGGGAAGTCCTCGAAGCCGATCCGGTGCGTACCCGGATCCTGGGCTGGCAGAAGCGTGTCGCCGAACCGCGGCGGCCAGGGGATGTAGGAGGTGCCGTAGGTGCCGATCTTGCGCGAACGCACCGCCAAACGGCCATTCCCCATCATCTCGCCGATGTAGCGTCCATCCGGCGCGAAGATGTCGGCGCCGCGCAAGCGGCCGACGTGATAGCCGTGGTAGGACCATAGGTCGTCGCCTTCCCAATAACCGAAGTGCCGGCCACTGAGTGTCCAACAGCGCTGCTTGAGGGTTCGATCAGAGTAATGCATCCGAGACTCCTTCCACCTTTATGTATAGAAAGGTAGTCCGGCACCCAGCTTATGTCGCTCCGGTATTCTCCCTAAACATAAGTTGGAAATACCCGTCCGATGTGTTCGTCACATCGAAGGTCCCGGGAGGCAAGGGTTTGCGTGGCATCGGTTGGCGAAGGCACGCAAGAAACCCTTAAACCCCGATGGGGGTTCAGGCGTCCCGTCGCTCCAGGAGCCGGCGGTCAGAGGGCTCGGGGCGCGTGGCCAGGCGGCGGTCGTCGAGGCCGAAGCGGCGCTTGCCGGGATTGCGCGCCTCGGTGTTGCCGCTGGAGGCGACGTGCGTCATGTGCAGCATCCAGCCTTTCATGCCGTGGGTGCGGCGTCCGGCGGATTCATCCTGGTTCGACATGGCATGCGCGTCCTTCATGGCGGGCTTGGGTTCCCGGCAATCTACGGAGCGTTGCCCGAAACGTCTGTGCGCCGCCACACATTCTTCACGCCCGATCGAGCGGCCAGCCAGGACGGAGGATCTTGCGGCGCTGGAGTTCGCGGATCGCGACCGGCGCGAGGCAGGAGATGGCGAGCAGGGCCAGGGCGAGCATGCTTGCCGGCGACATCGCGTCTCCCGCCGTCTTTATGGTCGCAAGGTTCGCTCCTATGTTGGCATAGATGAACGAGTCGGGAGCGATGCCCACCAAAGTGAGGACGAGGTACCGCGAGAGCGTGATGTCGGTGAGCCCGAACAGGATGTTGGTCAGCCAGAAGGGGAAACCCGGCATCAGGCGCAGGAACAGCAGGTAGCTGCCCCGGTGCCGGTCGAGCCCGTCCAGCAGCTCTTGTGCGCGGCGATGCCCGCGCATCCGTGCGCGGACGAAGTCCTGGACGAGATGGCGGACGATGAGCATCGCGCCGGCTGCGCCGAGGGTCGCGGACACGGCGACCAGCGTGGCTCCCAGCCAGCGGCCGAACAGCATGCCGCACAGCACCATGAAGAAACCCGATATGGGCACGCTCACCGCGATCAGCAGGAAACAGGTGGATGCGCAGAATAGCAGCGTCTCCCAGTAGTGGGACGACACGAACTGCATCAGCGTGTCGCGGTGCGCGCGCAGGGATTCCGGCGACAGCCAGCGTTCCGCATGGACGATGACATAAAAGGCGACGATCAGGGCGACCAGCGCTACGATGAGGATCAGGCGCAGGCGGCCGCCGGGTTTCATCCTTTCAGGGTGTGGCTACGACATTTACATTGGGAGGGTCCAGGTCACAGTTTGTCGCATTGCCGCTGTGGCAAGCTGACCTGAATGGAACGCTACCGCGCGATCCTCGATTTCTGGTTCGGCCCCGGATCGGGGGCCAAGCTTTGGTTCGGCGCCGACGCGGCCACCGACCGCAAGGTGCGGGAGCGCTTCTCGGGAGACCTTGCCGATGCCGTGGCCGGCAAGCTGGTGGATTGGGAAGAGTCGCCTCAAAGCACCGTCGCACTGGTGGTGCTGCTGGATCAATTCTCCTTGCAGCTCCACCGCAAGCAACGGCAGGGTTACGAGGAATCCGCCTTGGCCTTAGCCGTAGCCGAACGTGCCATCGCCAAGGGTTTCGACAGGCAGTTGAGTTGCGCGGAACGCGGCTTCCTCTATATGCCGTTCATGCATGCGGAAGATCCAGCGCTGCAGGAGAAGAGCGTAGAGCTGTTTTCGAATCTCGCCAAAGCATCTAGGGATAGGCCGGCCGTGGACGGTTTCCTCAAGGCCGCCAAAGGGCACTGGGAGGTGGTCAGGCGATACGGGCGCTTTCCAGGACGCAACCAAGCCTATGGCCGAACCAGTACCAGCGAAGAGCAGGAGTATCTGGATCGCGGCGGTCACTTCTAAGGTGATCTCTCCCAATTTACAGAATCTGCGCACCGGTCAAGTCCGTGACGCTCCCCGGGCCGCCCGTGTCTATACTCGGACCATGACCACGATCTTCGAGCCCCACTGGCTGCTGCTCGACCGCAAGATGATCGGTGAGCTGAAGCCGGGCGACGTGCTGCGCCGCTGGAAGACCGGCGTCTGGCATCTGGGCGTGTACTGGGGCAAGGGCGAGGTGCTGCACAACAGCCCGGATTTCAAGACCGGCGAGCGGCTCACCTCCTACGAGAGCTTCGCCCTGGGTCGCGACGTGTACGTCGCCCATTCCAATCCCAAGACCCGTGCTGAGGTGATGCGCCGGGCTTCCGGCATCCTGGCCCATCCGCAGGCCTATTCTTACGTCTGGCGCAACTGTGAGCACACCGTCTACGAGATAGTGGAGGGCCAGCCGCGCAGCCCCACCGTGCACCTCGTGGATCAGGTGCTGGGTGCAGCAGTGGTGCTGTCGCTCGCGGGCCTCGTGTTCAGCTTCCGCAAGGAGATCGGCACCGGCGCCGGCAAGCTGATGGGCCGGCTCTGAGATGGAGACGCTCCGGCCGCGCCGTTATCGCGATGCCATCGTCCCCCACATCTATGTGGAGGATGCGGCCCATGGGATCGCGTTCTATGCGCGCGCCTTCGGCGCCGAAGAGCTGTTACGCATCGCGCGGCCCGACGGCAGGATCCTGCACGCGGAACTCGACATCTATGGTTCGACCGTCATGTTGGGCGACCCGGACGGGAAGCTCTATGCGGAGCCGAAGTCCGTCGGGCGCTGCACCGCCGGTCTGCACATCTTCGTGGACGACAACACGGCAGCCCTGAAGCGCGCCGTGGCGGCGGGCTGCGAAGAAGTGCAGCCGCCCACGGAGATGTTCTACGGCGCCAATTCCGCCAGCTTGCGCGATCCCTTCGGCCACGTCTGGGTGCTGCTCTCGTGGAAGGAAGACCTTTCCCCCGGGGAGATGGAGCGGCGCGGAAAGGCGTTCTTTTCCAGGGAGAAGCCGCGGACCTGAGACCGGGTTAAGATGGGGCCAAGGGTGGATAGTCAAGATACAAACCGTCACGTCGCAGTCGAGGGGAGGGTTCCATGCGCAAGATGATCCTATATATCGGCGCCGCGTCACTCGCGGCAGCTTCGATCTGCAGCGGCGCTGCGGCGGCGGATCCGGTCACCTATGCCTGCACCTCGAACGCCCATTCGGGTGCTGTCTTTGTGAAGCTCGACGAAAGACTCAAGAGCGCCTCCATGGGCCGGGCTGAGACCACGATGCTCGCTCCGGATCCGGCGATCTTCAACCGGGACACGGTCACCTGGAGTCACATGGTCGAGAAAGACCTGTACTGGAATTACACGTTCGTGCGGGCAACGGGAGTCCTTACCTACGGCCCGGCGAAGCGCGGCGATCTCGCCCAACAGGACATCTGCAAGAAGAAGTAGCCGCGAATGACAGCCATGGCCCAGGCCTTGCGCTCCGCCCTCGTCTCCATCGCCGCCGTGCTGCTGAGTTTCGGCGCCACCTATGCCCTGTGTCTTGGGCTTGAAGTCAACGTTTCCCCCGCGATCCTCGCGGCGGCACTCTGCATGGGCCTCATGCGGCGCACAGAACGCCTGGAAGCGCGGGCCGTGCTGACGAAGCTCCTGGCCCTGCCCCTCATCTCGTTGGCGGCGGGGCTCGTCGGTTTCGTCTTCCTCAAGCTTCCGTTGTTGGGTGCCGTGCTCTTCACGAGCGGGATCGTCCTATCCATCCTGTTGCGCAGATACGGGGAGCGGGGCAGCGCCATCGGCCGTGTCATCGCGCTGCCCCTGATCACCATCCTGGCGGTGCCCCCGGCGCACATCGAGGGTGCTCATGGCCGGCTGCTACTCCCACTCCTGGTCGTCGTCGCCGGCGTGATCAGCCTGATCAGCACACTCGTGGTCTCGTGGCTCGCCGCCCGCTTGGGGCTGGTGGCGGTGCAGGAGGCGCCGCGGGCCGCGCAACCACCGGCGGCGCGTGCGGGGACCCTGCATATCGTCACGCGCATGGCGCTGCAGATGCTCGTGGCGCTGACACTCGCGTTCAGCATCGGCATGATCGCCTTCCCGGAACATTGGTTCTGGATCGTGCTCACCGCGTTCATCGTCTGTAGCGGCACCGTGGGCCGGGGTGATGCAGTCTATAAAGGATTGCTGCGCCTGGGCGGTGCCATAGGCGGAGCCATCGTCGCGGCACTGACCGCCTACATCACCTTCCCCAGCCCTCCCGCCTATGCGACGGCGATGTTCTTCATCCTGTTCCTCGGCATCTGGTTGCGGCAACTCAACTACGCCTATTGGGCAGCCTGCGCCGCGCTGATATTCGCCCTGTTGCAGGGCACGCATGGCGTGGGGATGGTGCCGCTGCTGGAGATGCGCCTGTTCTGCATCGTGATCGGAGCCTTGTGCGGCGTGGCCGCCACCTGGTTCGTCTATCCCGTCCGCACCGACCAGCTGGTGAAGAAACGTGTCGCGGAGGCGTTGGGCGCCCTGCGCGAGCTGCTCAGCCACAAGACCGACAGTGCCGAATACCAGTCGAGCCTCGCCGCTCTTGATCATCATGCGGCGGAGCTGGAGCGGGTCGCGCCGCCGGTACGCCTGCACTGGCGGCTATTCGGCGCCAAGGACCCGGATCGGCATCCCGCCACCTGGCTGCAACACATGCGCCTGCTGTTGACCCAGGCCCGGGTTCCGGATTGTGACCGGGCGCAGCTGGGTGCCGAGATGAAGCGCCTGGGTGCCATGCTGAAGGGGCATTCGGAAGAGGCGCGATAGCTCCGGAACAGTCTTCTCCTTGCCGGCGTACTATTGGGTGGGGGTGGAAGGGATATGCACGACTCGCACGTACTGGTCTTCATCCACATCTTCGGCGGTTGCCTGGCCATCATCACCGGGTTCCTGGCGCTGTTCCTGCGCAAGGGTTCCCGCGGACATCGCCGCGCCGGCGGCGTGTTCGTCATCTCCATGCTCATCATGTCCGCCATCGCCACCTACATGGCCTATGTGGGCACGGAGGTGAAAGGCCCGAACATGGGCAACGTCATGGGCGGCAGCATGGCGTTCTATCTGGTCCTCACGGGCTGGCTCACGGCCCGGCACAAGGACGGCGAGAAGGGTCCGCTGGACTGGGCGGCATTCCTGGCGATCACGGCCCTGGGCGTGGCGCTGGTGTTCTTCAGCTTCAGCCCCGATCCCGTGCCCGCACCGACGGATGAACCGCCCCACAAGGCCGCGCTGGTGTTCGTCGCCGTGGCCTTCCTGTGTTCGGCCCTGGACCTGCGCATGCTGATATGGGGCCTGCACGGCGCACAACGCATCGCGCGGCACCTCTGGCGCATGAGTCTGGCGTTGTGGTTCGCAGCCAGTTCCTTCTTCATCGGCCAGCCGCAGGTGTTCCCGATGTGGCTGCACCGGACCCATCTCCTTTTCGCGCCGAGCCTGGTCATCCTGGTGGCGATGACCTATTGGCTGGTCCGCACCCTGCGTGGGGGCCGGCGCGCCGGGAGGCCGGCGACGGTAGCCGATGCGTCACCGTGACGCCTATCGGGATGCCGCGTCATCGTGGGTGATGAGGCGCGCGCTGCGGTCGCCGGTGGTGTAGATCCACAACCAGCTCAGAGCCACCGCCAGGCGGTTGCGCACGCCGATCAGGAAGTAGATGTGGGCGAAGCCCCAGGTCCACCATGCGATCCAGCCGCGCAGCTTGATCCAGCCGAAATCGATGATGGCGGAGCGCTTGCCGATGGTGGCGAGGCTGCCGGCATGGCGGTACACGAACGGCCGCGGCGTGGCATCGCCGCGCAGGCGGCGTTTGATGGTGGCTGCCACGTGCCGGCCCTCCTGTTTGGCGGCCGGCGCGATGCCCGGCACCGGCTTGCCGTGCCAGCCATCCAGGGTGGCGGTATCGCCGATGGCGAAGATCTCCGGGTGGCCGGGGACCGTGAGGTCCGGCTCGACCTTGAGCCGGTTGACGCTGTCCGCTGGC
>DATBAJ010000032.1:0-10410 GCA_036271575.1 Gammaproteobacteria bacterium | reverse complement strand
TCGCGCTTCGCGCTGAAAGCCTGCCAGCGCGCATCGTCCACCACGCCCAGGTCGCGACCCTGCTGCGTGAGCCGCAGGTCGGCGTTGTCCTCCCGCAGCATCAGGCGGTGCTCGGCGCGGCTGGTGAACATGCGGTAGGGTTCCGGGGCGCCACGGGTGATGAGGTCGTCCACCAGCACACCTATATAAGCCTGTTCGCGACCGGGACACCACGCTGCTTCGTCCTTCACCCTGCGTGCCGCGTTGATGCCCGCGAGCAGACCCTGCGCTGCGGCCTCTTCATAACCCGTGGTGCCGTTGATCTGGCCGGCGAAGAACAAGCCCTCGATGGCCTTGGTCTCCAGCGAATGCTTCAGGTCGCGCGGATCGAAGTAATCGTATTCGATGGCGTAGCCTGGGCGCGTGACCTGGGCGCGTTCGAAACCCTTGATGCTGTGCACCATCTCCAGTTGCACGTCGGCGGGCAGACTGGTGGAGATGCCGTTGGGATAGACCTCGTGGGTATCGAGGCCCTCCGGCTCGATGAATATCTGATGCGAAGCCTTATCCGCAAACCGCGTGACCTTGTCTTCCACCGACGGGCAATAACGCGGACCCACGCCCTCGATGACGCCGGTATACATGGGTGAGCGGTCCAACCCGGCCCTGATGATCTCGTGGGTCCGCGCATTGGTATGGGTGATGTGGCAGGCGATCTGGCGCGGATGCTCCTCGCGATCGCCTAAGAACGAGAATACCGGCGTGGGTCGATCGCCCCACTGTTCCGCGAGCCCCGTGTAGTCGATGCTGCGGCCGTCGATGCGCGGCGGCGTGCCGGTCTTGAGACGCCCGACCCGGATCGGCAGCTCCCGCAGGCGCTCCGCCAGACGCTGGGCCGGCGGATCACCGGCGCGGCCGCCGGGATGGTTCTCAAGCCCCACGTGGATGCGTCCCGCGAGGAAGGTACCGACGGTGAGCACCACGGTCGGCGCCTCGAAACGCTCGCCCGCGGCCGTGACCACGCCGCGCACCCGACCGGCTTCGACCAAAAGATCATCCACCGCCTGGGGCACGATGCTGAGGTTCGGCTGATTCTCGAGGATGGCGCGGATCGCCTTCCTATATAGGACGCGATCCGCCTGGGCACGGGTGGCGCGCACCGCCGGGCCCTTACTCGCATTGAGGATCCGAAATTGAATACCGGCCTGGTCGGCGGCGCGGGCCATGGCACCGCCCAGGGCGTCGATCTCCTTCACCAGATGACCCTTGCCGATGCCGCCGATGGCGGGGTTGCAGCTCATCTGCCCTAGGGTCTCGATGCTATGGGTGAGCAGCAGCGTGCGCCGGCCCATGCGCGAGGCGGCGAGCGCCGCCTCGGTGCCGGCATGGCCGCCGCCCACCACGATCACGTCGAAACGTCCGGGGAAATCCATGTGCATCAGGCCTCGTCGAGGGTGGCCATTTTATGCACAAACGGTCCCCGCGGCCAGTTGCCGCAGGCCCGGCCCGTCAAGTGCGGTCCCGACTGGGGGCGGGGATATAGTTGCCGCATGTGGCTGTTGTTCGCCTTCTCCGGTCCGCTGCTGTGGGCCGTTTCCACCCACGTGGACAAGTACTTGGTGGAGAAGTACTTCAAGCACGCAGGCGTGGCGGTGCTGCTGGTGTTCACGGCGCTCATCGGCTTGGCGATGCTTCCCTTCATCGCCGTGTTCGATCACGAGGCCCTGACACCGGGCTGGATCCCGGCGCTGGCGGTGGCCTTCTCGGGCCTCTTGTACATGACGGCCATGTACTTCTACTTGAGGGCGCTGCAGGGGGATGAAGCCTCGGTGGTGGCGCCCTTCTTCCAGGCGAGCCCGTTGTTCGCTTATTTCCTGGGCCTCGTTTTCCTGGATGAGACCCTCACCGCGAGACAGCTCATGGGCGGCGGGCTCATCGTGGTGGGCGGCGCGCTCTTGTCGGTGGACTGGCGCGGCGGCCGGTTCCGGCTGCGGCTCATGCTGCTGATGCTGGCCTGCGCCCTGGCGCTGGCGGTGAGTTCGGTGATCTTCAAGGCATTCGCCGAGCAGGATGCGTTCTGGACCACCGCGTTCTGGAGTTACGTGGGCGAGGCGTCGTTCGGCGTCGGCGTACTGGCCCTGCCGGGACCGCGTCGCGAGTTCCTGGCGCTGGTGCGCCGCCACACCGGTGCCGTGGTGTCCATCAACGCCGCCAACGAGCTGATCAACTTGGGCGGCAACCTGGGTGCGCGCTATGCGCTCCTGCTTGCGCCCTTGAGCCTGGTGCAGGCCATCGGCAGCACCACCACCTTGTTCATATTCGGTTTCGGCGTGCTACTGACACTCTTCTTGCCGCGCTTCGGTCGCGAGGACCTCTCGGCAAGGAACCTGATCCAGAAAGGCATCTCCGCCACACTCATCACCGTGGGGGTGGTGCTGGTGGGCGCGTCGGTCTCCGGTTAAGGGGCGGGGCTCACTCCGCGGGCGGCGGCGGCGGAAACTGCTTGGCCACCGTGGGATAGCGCTCTCCCAGCAGCACCCGGAAACCCTGCTGGTCCATGACCTGGTGGGTGACGGGCCGACCCTCCTCCACCCGCGGCGCCAGGGTGCCGCTGTAACTGAGCTGCCCCGCCGAGACCTGGAAGCACTCGGCGCCCGCGCGCGCCGAGAAATCGAAGCTCGCGAACTGGAAGCGGGTCATGCAGTAACGGCCGGCGCGGGTCGGGAACAGATAGATGTTGATGCCCGCCGGCGCCGTCGCCACCACCAGCTTGGCTCCACCGCCCGGCTGCTCGAAGGTCACCAGGCTTAAGGGGTCGAGGGTATCGATCATCACTGCGGCCAGGCCCTGGCCCGGCGCCAACGTGACTACCTGGTCCTGCGGCAGGGGCGCGACGGCGCAGGCGCAGAGCAGGGCCGCGGCGGAGGCGACCCTGAGCCACCGCAGCGCATGCCCCGGCTTAAGGCTTGCTGTTCTGCACGAATCCATAGATATAGCGGTCACGGAAGGTGTAGGCGTCGTGCGGATCGTCCGGCTCGACGACCATGACCTGCTTGGTGGCATGTGCGGCCAGGGTCAGGGTGAAGTTCTGCACGCCGCATTTCTGCTTCACCGCCACGCAGTCGTAGAGCTCGAAGCGCTTCACCTGCATGGGCCAGCCGGTGTTGTTGCGGATGAAGATGACCTGGGCGAGGGTGCCGGGGACCTCCTCCATCCAACTCGAGATCTGGTCCTTGCCCGCCGCCGGCGGATCGTGCGGCGTGAGGTTCGCGGGCACTACAGCCGTGTCGCCGATCGGCGCTGCGGCGGTAGCGGCGGCCGGAGCCTTGAGGTCCGCGGCCGTGTAGTCCTTCACTTCGGAGGGCAGGAACTGCTTGGCGACGATGGGATAGTGCGCGCGCATCTGCTCGCGCAACACGTCGAGGTCCATGTCCCGATGGGTCATGACCTCGCCGTTCTCGGCGCGCGGCGCCAGCACGCCGCCATAGCCGAGCTCGCCGGCCTTCACCTCGAAGCACTGTCCCTGTTTGTCTCGCGCGTGGAATATCCAGCTGCTGACGTAGAACTTCGTGAAGCAATAGCTGCCGGCGGGCACCTGGAACATATAGAGGTTGGTGCCGACGGGCACGTTCGTGATGCCGAGTTTGGTGTCACTGGATTCGATGACCACATCGGTCAAAGGATCCTTGGTGTCGAACACCACCGCCGCCAAGCCCTGGCCCGCGGCGAGCACGATGGGCTGGTCCTGCTGGATGGGTTCGGTGCCGCAGGCGCTGAGCGCGGCCAGCGACACAGCTGCCAGTACCCTCATGATTCCTTTCATATGAATCCCCCCGTGATCGGACTGTCCGTCGGCGCGATTCTACTTCGCGGCGGCATCCGCCTGCATCATGCCGAACAGGTTGCCCTCGGTGTCCTTGCAATAGGCCAGCCAGCCGACGCCGGTCACCGCCATGCGCTCCCGGGCCAGTTGCCCGCCGCTGGTGTTGACCTTCATCAGATACACCTCGAGATCCGAGACCGCGATGGTACAGACGAACGCGGTGACGCCGACGCCTTCGAACTGTATGTCGCGGCGCAGCAGCCCGCCGTCGATGCCCGGTTGGTCGGCTTCGCCGGTCTTCACCACCCAATAGTCGGTTATGGGGTTGGGGAACTTCAGGAATTCCCAACCGAACACCGAGTGGTAGAAACGGATGGCCCGCTCCGGCTCGTTGGCATGGATCTCGAAATGGATGACTCGCGGCATTCTGTCTCCACTAGCCCCAGGATACTGGCGCTGGAAGCTTCTGACTCCCGGTCATTTAGCCTGCCTCAAGTACCTTATTTTGTCTATATATATTTACTAAAAGACAAGGGTACTTGACATCTTGTAAAGTGCTATATACTTTTACCGCCATGAACACCTCTACCCGCCTCAATCCGGACCAAGCCCATCGCCATCATCGCCTGCGGGTGATCGTGGCCATGAGCATCTATGTGGCACTGCTCCTCGGCTGCGTCTACGTCATCAAACATCAGCACCCCACGGGTCCGCTGCTGGTGAGCCTGGCGCTCCTGCCCACGCTCCCGGTGATCTGGGTGATGTGGTCCCTATATGTATATCTGACCCAGGCGGACGAGCTGCAGCGCCGGGTACACCTCGCCTCCCTGTCCATGGCCGCCGGAGTCACCGCTTTCCTCACGCTCACCTACGGTTTCCTGGAAGACTTCGCCGGCTTCCCACACATCCCCGCCTGGTGGACCTTCGTGGTCATCGACCTGGTATGGGGCGCCACCAGTTGCCTGCTCTGGTACCGCTACAAGTGAAAAACCGCATCCACGTGCTGCGCGCCGAGCGGCGCTGGACCCAGGCGGAGCTGGCGGAGCGGCTCAACGTCTCGCGCCAGACCGTGAACGCGCTGGAGACCGAGAAGTATGACCCCAGCCTGCAGCTGGCCTTCAGCATCTCGCGGCTGTTCGACACGCCGCTGCATGAGATCTTCCTGTTCGAGGCGGCTCCGCCGCCCGCGGATCGATAGGTGATGGCCGTGAATCGTCCCCCGTCCCTGCACACCGTTGCACTCCTGTATGGCTTGGCGGCTTTCGTCGCCGGCGTGCAGGCAGCGCCGGCCAGCCCTGCTGCTGCGCGCCCCGAATTCCATGAGTGCCAGATCGGCGCCGCGGATGCAGTACAGCGCCAGCAGGCTCTCTGCGCCACCGTCACCGTGCCGGAAGACCGGCAGCATCCTTCGGCCAAGAAGATCGGCCTGCATGTGGCCTGGCTCAGGGCCCGGGCCAGCATCCCTGAGTCGGACGCGCTGTTCTTCATCGCCGGCGGACCGGGCCAGGCCTCCACCGAAGCGTTCCTGGAAGAGAGCCCGGCCTTCGACCGCATCCGCGGCGAGCACGACGTGGTGCTGGTGGATCAGCGCGGCACCGGCAGCAGTAACCGCCTGGACTGCCCGGCGCCACCGGGCGACGCGCAGCCCAGCGACGCCCAGATCTCCGCGGCGGCCGAGGCCTGCCTGAAGCAACTCCCCGGCGACCCGCGTTTCTACACCACCACGGTGGCGGTGCAAGACCTGGAAGCGGTACGTGCCGCCATGGGCTATCCCGAAGTGGACCTCTACGGCATCTCCTACGGCACGCGGGTGGCGCTGCAATACCTGCGCGCCTATCCCGACTCGGTGCGCAGCGTGATCCTGGACGGCGTGGTACCGGCAGACTTGGCCTTGGGTCCCGGCGTATCCCTGGATGCGCAGCGGGCCCTGGGGCTCATCTTCAAGCGCTGCGATGCGGATGCCGCCTGCCACAAGGCGTTCCCGGACCTCGCGGCTGACTTCGCCGGCCTGCAACGCGGCCTCGCGGCTCATCCGGCGAGCGTCACACTGCGCGACCCTTTGAGTGGTGCGCCGCGTACCGAGACCCTCGACTGGGACAAGGTCGCGGGCGCGGTGCGGCTGATGAGCTACCAGAGCGAGACCGCTTCGCTGTTGCCGCTGCTCATACACCAGGCGGGTGCGGCGCATGACTACGCGCCGCTCATGGGCGCCGCGCTCATCTTCAGCAGCGAGATCGACGACAGTTTCGCCAACGGCATGTCAGCGGCGGTGCTGTGCACCGAAGATGCGCCGTTCCTGACGGGTGACTACGCCAAGGCGCTGCAGGACACCTATCTCGGCGCCTACACCGTGGATACCCTGATGAAGTCCTGCAAGCTCTGGCCGCGCGGCGTCATGGCGCCGGACTTCAAGCAACCGGTGGTCTCGGCCAAGCCGGTACTGCTGCTCTCCGGCGAGGACGATCCCATCACCCCGCCGGCCAACGCCGAGCATGCCGCCAAGACCCTCTCCAACAGCCTGTCGCTGGTAGTACCGGGACAGGGCCATGGCAACGTGTTCCGCGGTTGCGTGCCGCGCATCGCCGCCGCGTTCGTGGACGCGGGTAGCATCAGAAGCCTGGATGCCGCCTGCGTCAAAGAGATAAAGCCCTTCCCGTTCTTCATGACTTTCAGCGGACCTTCACCATGATCGAAGTCAGCGCGCTGCAGAAGAGTTTCGGCAAGGTACAAGCGGTGGCCGGCGTGGATTTCACGGCACCCGACGGACACATCACCGGCCTCCTGGGTCCCAACGGTGCCGGCAAGTCCACGACCCTCAGGATCATCTCCACGGTGCTCAGACCCGGCGCCGGCAGCGTCAAGGTGGACGGCATGGACGTGCTGACCCACGGCGACGCAGCGCGCCTGGGGCTGGGCGTGCTGCCGCACCAGAGCGGCTTGTATCCGCGGCTCACCGCGCGGGAGAACATCCGTTACTACGGCGAGCTCAATGGCCTGTCCGGCACGGCGCTCAAGCGGCGCATCGACGAGTTGCTGGACCTGCTGGAGATAGACGACTTCGCCGACCGCCCCGCCAAGGGTTTCTCCCAGGGCCAGCGCATCAAGGTGGCCCTGGCGCGGGCCATGGTGCATGGCCCCAAGAACCTGGTGCTGGATGAGCCCAGCAACGGCCTGGATGTGATGGCTACGCGTGCGCTGCGGACCCTGATCCGCAAGCTCAAGGAGTCCGGCCATTGCGTGCTGTTCTCCAGCCACGTGATGCAGGAGGTGGCGGCGCTCTGCGATGAGATCGTGATCATCGCCCAGGGCCGGATCGTGGCACGCGGCACGGCCGACGAGCTGCGCCGCCAGGCTGGTGAACCGGATCTCGAGGAAGCCTTCGTGAAGCTGTGCGGCGTCGAGGCGGCGGCATGAACCATCACGCCTCCACGCGCATGCGCAAATACTTCACTGTGTTCTTCAAGGAAGTGGTGGACAACCTGCGCGACCGGCGCACCCTGCTCACGGTGCTGGTGTTCGGCCCCCTGTTCGGTCCGCTGTTCTACACGGTGATGATGGGCACGGTCATCAACCGCCAGGTGGCGGACCTGGACCAGAGCTACAGCGTCGCAGTACAGGGCGCGGAGCGGGCGCCCGGCCTCATGGACTACCTGCGCCAGCACAATCTCACCGTCGCGACGGCGCCCGGCGATCCGCGGCAGGCGGTCAAGACCGGCGACCTGGACGTGGTGCTGGCGATCTCCGCGGACTATGCCGCGGCCGTCGCCGCGGGCCGGCCCGCGGACCTGCAACTGATGTTCGACAACTCGCGCGATTCCGCGCGCAAGAACGTCGGGCGCGTGCGCAACGTGCTGGAGGACTATGCGCGTTCGGTGGCAGCGCTGCGCCTCTTGGCGCGCGGCATCGACCCTCGCGCCGCGGTGCCCGTGGTGATCGAGGACGTGGACGTATCCACGCCGCGCTCGCGGGCGGTGCTGCTCCTGGGGATGATGCCTTACTTCCTGCTGTTCGCCGCCATCCTCGGCGCGTTCTATCTAGCCATCGATACCACCGCCGGCGAGCGCGAGCGTGGCTCGCTGGAACCCCTGCTCACCACCGCGGTGCCGCGCAGCACGCTGGTGCTGGGCAAGCTCTCGGCGGTGAGCCTGTTCTCGGCGGTGTCGTTGGCGATAGACATCGCGGCCTTGCTGTGGTGCCAGCGGCTCATCCCCGCGGGCAAGGTCGGCATCTCGGTGGAGTTCACGCCCGCCAATGCGCTGGCCACACTGCTGGTGTGCCTGCCCTTCTGCGTCTTCATCGCCGGCCTGCTGTCGGTGGTGGCCTCCTTCACCAAGAGCTACAAGGAAGCCCAGACCTGGCTGTCGCTCATCATGCTGGTGCCGCTGATCCCGGTGCTGGGCCTGGTGATGTTCCCCATGGAGCCCGCCTGGTGGATGATGATGCTGCCCTCCATGAGCCAGGACGTGCTGGTCACGGAACTGATCAAGGGCGAGGCCTTGCGTCCCCTGTTCGTACTTCTGTCGGTGACCAGCACCTTGGCCTGCGGCCTGGGCCTCGCGGGGCTTACGGTCTGGCTTTACAAACGGGAACGGATCCTGGGGTAGAAGCCACCTCAAAGCTGCTGCGCTCGGCAGGGCGTTGTGACGGCCAGGATGGCCTAACGTCGCGGGAGGGCAGGATGCCCGGGAGCAACGGGCGCGAGTACGCGCAATGCTGCGGCTGGGGACGAAGCAACTGGGTGACTGCGTCACCTTCCCCGCTGCACATCCATGTGCAGCGGGCAGGCCTCGCTTGTGCTTTCCTGCACAGGCGTCCGCGGCATGCCGCGGACTCGCTCGCGACGCTTTGAGACGGCCTCTTTAGGGCAGGAATATGTAAAACTCCGCTGAACGGTACCAAACCCGCGACGGGCTGCAGGGGCGGCACACCGGGCTATGGCAACCTGAGGGCTCGAACCCGAAGGTGCGGACACTGGCGTGAGCTGGAAATTCTTCCCGGAAGACGCGAAACAGTCGCTCAGGATACGGCGCTTCCTGATGGCGGCGCTGTCCTATGTGCTGTGGGTCGGCCTCACCGCCTACTGCTACCAGCTGGGCCTGGTGCAGGTCTCGCCGCAGGGTTTCTGGATCGCGGTGGCGCTCACCGGCGTCTGCAACCTGGTGTTCTACGCGCTGCTGCGCTCCGGCCTCAACCGTTACTGGCCCGATCCCAGCCTGACCTTGCCGCAGATGGTGGTGGCCACGGTCTGGGTGATGCTGCTGATGGCGCTCGCCCCCAAGGTGCGCGGCATGCTGCTGATGCTGTACGCGGTGGTGTTCCTGTTCGGCGTGTTCCGCCTGCGACGCGGCGAATACCTGGGACTCACGGCGCTGGTGACCGTGGGCTATGGCCTGGTGGTGCTGCGCGACGTGTACCGCCAGGACAGCGGCATCCCGCTGCCGCTGGAAGCGCTGCAGTTCGTGGTGCTGGCGGCGACGCTGCTGTGGCTGGCCTTCTTCGGCAGCTACGTGGGCAAGCTGCGCGAAGCCGTATCCAGGCGCAACACCGAACTCGCGGCGGCACTCGCCAAGAACCGGCGCCTGGCGGTGCACGACGATCTCACCGGCACCTACAACCGCCGTCACATCATGCAGATCCTGGAACAGGAACAGTTGCGCGCGCAGCGCACCGGCCGCGGCTTCACCCTGTGCCTCATGGACCTGGACCACTTCAAGACCGTCAACGACCGCTACGGCCATCTCGGCGGCGACGACGTGCTGCGCCAGTTCGCGATGCTGGTGCTGCGCGAGATCCGTACCCTGGATCGCGTGGGTCGCGACGGACCCGGCGCTGGCCAGTGGGGCGATGAGAACTTCGGCCGCTTCGGCGGCGAGGAGTTCATGCTGGTGATGCCGGAGACCGATTTGAACGGCGCCTACGTCTGCATGGAGCGCATCCGCCGCAAAGTGGCGGAGACCCCGTTGCAGGTGGAAGGCTCCAGCCTCACCCTCACCGTGTCCTGCGGTCTCGCTGCCTACCGGCCGGGCGAAGACCTGCGCGCGACGCTCTCACGCGCCGACCAGGCCTTGTATCAGGCCAAGGAAGCGGGCCGCGATCGGGTCAAGAGCGTGATGGCTTGATCCCAGCGCATAGACCACACTGTGCCGAAAGGCATAGAGGCTTAAGCGCCGCCCGCCAGCCGGCTATGCCTCAGACCGTAACCGAGATAGAGCAGTACTCCCGCTACCATCCACGCCGCGAAACCCAGCCACACGCCCACCGGAAGACCGTAGATCAGCCATAGAGAGAAACCCGCGCCGATCACCGGAACCAACGGCACGAAGGGCACCCGGAAACTGCGTTTGAGTTCCGGACGCTTGCGGCGCAGCACCAGGATAGCCGCGCAGATCACCGCGAAGGCCGCCAGCATGCCGAAGTTCACCACTTCCGCCACGGTGGTGAGGGGAAAGAGTCCTGCCGCCGCCGCGGTCGCAACACCCAGGACGAGCGTGGCCCGGTGCGGTGTGCGGTAGCGCGCGTGCACGGCGCTGAACCAGCCGGGGATCAGCCCGTCCCGGGACAGGGCGAAGCCGATGCGCGCGCCGGCCAGCATGTTGGCGAACAGCACG
>DATBAJ010000031.1:0-20043 GCA_036271575.1 Gammaproteobacteria bacterium | reverse complement strand
TATCTTGTTGGCGGGATGAGGAGGCCGTGCAGCGTTGGCGCAACAACGAACGGCACCGCCAAGTCCAGAAGGCCGGACGGGAGTATATCTTTGCCCAGTATCGACTCAGGGTTGTGCAGATACTACGGGATTACGGGATGCATGACAGGACTGAG
Organism: Gammaproteobacteria bacterium; assembly: GCA_036271575.1. Taxonomy (GTDB): domain Bacteria; phylum Pseudomonadota; class Gammaproteobacteria; order Natronospirales; family REEB76; genus DASUBN01. Next base: position 19,888 of record DATBAJ010000031.1, on the reverse strand, counting down.
GCTCCACAAGACTCGCGTCAAACCCACTCGTCGGTCAGTGACTCGTGCAGCCTCAACGGAGAATAGGGAGCGAATTTCACCGATGCAGGTGCTAAATCGATTTGGAATTGGGGGTATTTCCTCCAGGGTACCTGGATTCCATGCTTTTATCGTAAGCGAAGCGTGCCCGCGGGGCAACGGTGAGACTGACGGCGTCCGTCATCCCGGAGATCGCCATGCGCAAGATGCTGTTGTTGATGTTCGTCCTGCTCATGTCCGTGAGCGCTACGCTCTCGGCCGAACCCATGAGCTACAAGACCGTCAGCGTAGACGGCCTCAATATCTTCTACCGAGAGGCGGGTCCCGCGGACGGGCCGGTGCTGTTGCTGCTGCACGGTTTCCCCACCTCCTCGCGCATGTACCAGGGGCTGATGCCGCTGTTGGCCGACCGTTATCACGTCATCGCTCCGGACTATCCGGGCTTCGGCATGAGCGATGCACCCCCCAGGACCAAGTTTGCCTATACCTTCGACCACATCACCCAGGTGATGGACCACTTCACCGAGGCCCTGGGGTTGAAGCACTACAGCCTGTACATGTGCGACTACGGCGGCGATGTGGGCTTGAAGCTCGCCATCGCCCATCCCGAGCGCACCCAGGCACTCATCGTGCAGAACGCCAACATCAGCGAGGAGGGGGAGTCACCGCTCTGGGCCACCCGGCGCGCCTACTGGGCGGATCGGGCCGCCTATGAGGGCAAGATCCAGGCGAACCTGTCCTCACTGGATGCAGACCGGGGCCGCCACGTGGGCAGCTCGCCCCATCCGGAGCGTTACAACCCCGATGCCTGGAACGACGAGTACGCTTTCCTGAGCCGTCCCGGCGAGGAGGACATCCAGCTGGACCTCTTCTACGACTACCGTACCAACCAGGCGGCCTTTCCGGCCTGGCAGGAGTGGCTGAAGCAGCACCAGCCGCCCACCCTGGTGCTATGGGGACGCTACGACACCTCGTTCACCATCGACGGCGCTTTGACCTATGCCAAGGCGCTGCCCAACGCGGAGATCCACCTGCTGGATGCGGGACATTTCGCGCTGGATGAGGCGACGCCGGAGATAGTGGCGCTGACGCGTGCGTTCCTAGATCAGAACGTCAAGTAATCAGGACTATGTAAGTCGTCTTAAACCGTCGCGAGCGAAGGCAGAGCGAGGCGCGGGAGGTGAGCCGCCGGAGTGCACTCTTCTGTGCATGAGGACGGCGAGCCGGACCGCAACGAAGCTATGCCGAGCGCAGCAGGTTTAAGGCGACTTACTGAAGCGGATCCAGACCCAATACAGTGGAAGACCGGCCAGGATGATGCCAAGGTTGAGGGCGGTGATGAGCGGCTGTTCGTGGAAGTGCTCGTAATAGGTGTCGCTGATCACGAGCAGCGTGCCCAGCACGAACAGCACCGGCACCACGGGATAGCCCCAGACCTTGTAAGGGCGCACCAGATCGGGTTTGCGCCGGCGCAGCAGGAATAGGCCCACCACCGACAAGGCCAGGAACGGCCAGATGCCGAGCACGTAGGCTTCCGCCAGATCCAGGAAGTTGCGGAACATCAGGAACACGATCGCCAGCGCCCAGGTGAAGGCGATGGCCACGTGCGGCGTCTGGAAGCGCGGATGGATCTTGCCCACGGACTTGAAGAACAGGCCGTCCTCCGCCATGGCGTAGAACACCCGCGGGTCCGAGAGCACGCTGCCGTTGAGCGAGCCGAAGGTGCAGACCATCACCAGCGCGGCGATCACCGCCGCGGCGCCGGCGCCCATCACCGCGGTCACGGCATCGGTGGCGACCGCATTGGAATGGGCGAGCGTATCGAAGGGCAGCGCCACCGCGAGTGCCGCGTTGAGGATGAGGTAGATGGCGAGCGCCGCCAGCGTGCCGCCGATGAGCGCGCGGGGCAGGCTCGTCTGGGGTTGCTTCATCTCGCCGGAGAGGGTGGTCAGGTTCGCCCAGCCGTCGTAAGCCCAGAGCGAGGCCACCAGGGCTACGCCCACCCCAGACCAGAGGATGCCGCCGTGGCCGATGCCGGCGAGGTTCGCGGCGCCGTGGGGCGAGAAGGCGAACAGCACCAGGGCCAGACCTGAGAGGCCCACCAGCTTCGCGGCGGTGGAGAGGTTCTGCACCCAGGCGCCCAGGCTCATGGAGTAATAACTGACGGCACAGAGCAGGGTGATGAGCAGCATGGCCAGCAGCTGCACCTCGAAGTGCGTGAGCTTGGCTGCGGCACCGAAATAGGTGGCGAAGGTGATGGCCTGGGCGGCCCAGGAGTTGGGCGTGGTCACGAGCCACATCCAGCCGAACATGAAGGCCAACGGCCGGCCGAAGGCCTCGCGCAGGTAGACATAGGGGCCGCCGGCGTCCGGATAGGCCGCGGCGAGTTCGGCGATGGAGAGCGCGCCGAACAGCGAGATCAATCCGCCCACCACCCACACCAGCGCCACGCCGGAGAGGCTGCCGGTGAGCGCTGCCACCGACGAGGGCACGGTGTAGATGCCGCTGCCGACGATGATGCCCACCACCACCGCGGCGCCGGTCCAGGCACCGAGCTTGCGCGGGAGTTGCTTGGGGGCGGCGAGGGCGGTTTCAGCGTGCATGGCCAGACTGTAACGCGGCCCCGCCGGGCAGGAAAGACCGCAGCGCGGATTTATTTCATGCGCCCGGGAAGCGTTCCTGGGAATACAGGCGCCGGATCAGCAAGCACAGCACCAATACCAGCGGTGGCACCAGCCAACTCGCTTCCAAGCCCTGCGGGCCGCCGGTGAGCCAGGCGGGTCCGGCGATATGCGTGTCCAGCAGATGATGCTCCAGGGGCAGGCCGTCGTTGCCGGTGTTGGGCGAGCCGTAGAAGGCGAGCGCGAAGAAATCGAAGGCCGCGTGGAAGCCGATGGCGAACCACAAAGCGCCGGTCTGGCGCACGCTGTAGCAGAGCGCCAGCCCCAACAGCACGATGTTGAGGATGTCCGGCACGTTCTCCATGGGCTTGGAGAGGTGCTCGGCGCCAAACAGCAGCGAGGAGATCAACGCCGCCGGCCAGAAGCCGATGCCGCGGCCCAACGCCACCAGGGGATAACCGCGGAACAGGAGTTCCTCGCCCAGCCCCACCAGCAGCATGCCTAAGCCCCACACAACGAGATACTTCCACAGGTCGGCGCCATGTTCCGCGAACCCGCCGACGCTCGCATGACCCGTGGCGAGGCAGGCCAGCAGCAACAAGCTCACCATGCCGAAGCCCGCGAGACTGCCCACGCCGAACTGCGACAGGGATCCGCGTTGCCAGCCCAGGCCGAACCAGCCGGGGCCATGCCGTTCCAGGCGCGCCAGTACCAGGCAGATGATCAGCAGGGCCACGCCGTTGGCGAACTCATACACCAGGATGTCGCTGGGCGTGAAACCGTTGGGCGAGAAGCTGTAGAAGAGTCCCACCAGCAGGTACACATAGCCCGAGGCGTACCACAGGGCCAGGAAGACGGCGAGCCGCCAGCCGGCGCGAAGGCCCTGTGGACCCAGGAAGACTTTCTTCACTGCGGCGGGAAGCGGCATGGGAGATGCTCCGGTGGCGGCACCCTGGTTCTGACTGCCCCCTCGCGTCCAAGTTCCGGCGGCGGGCGGGGTTCCCGCAACGGTTATATAGTTAGCATCCTGTCACCCCGGAGTCACCCCATGCATTACCTCGGCATCGTCCTCGCCGCCTTCGCCATGTTTGCCCTGGGGTCGGTATGGTTCTCGCCGGTGATGTTCGTCCGGGCCTGGATCCGCGAGTCGGGTGTGGACGCAAGCCAGAAACCGGATCCCAAGGCCATGGCCAAGACCTTCGGCCTCACAATCGTGTTGCTGCTGGTCTCGGCGGCGATCTTGAGCCGCTTCATCGACAACTGGACCGAGGGCGAGGGCATCCTGCACGGGCTCGAAGTGGGTCTCATGGGCGGCATCTGGGTCAGCGTCGCCACCGGCATCAACTTCCTGTTCGAGAAGAAGAGCATGAAGCTGTTCCTCATCGATGCCGGTTACCACCTGGTGGGATTCGCGGTGATGGGTGTGATCCTGGCGCTGCTGTGAGCGCGACGCTTTCAGAGCTGCCCGGCTCAGCCGCACAGCGTCTGGCGGAGTGGTGTCGCGGGCGCACGCGGCTCGTGGTGCTGACGGGCGCCGGCTGCAGCACCGATTCCGGCATCCCCGATTACCGCGACCAGGCCGGCGCCTGGAAGCGCAAACCGCCGGTGCAGCAGCGGGAGTTCGTCGGGCAGCATGCGACACGCCAGCGTTACTGGGCGCGCAGCCTGCTCGGCTGGCGGCATTTCTCGAAAGCGCAGCCCAACGACGCACACCGGGCGTTGGCGCGGCTCGAGGGTACGGGCCATCTGCATCACCTCATCACCCAGAACGTGGACGGCCTGCATCAGCAGGCCGGAAGCCGCGCGGTGACGGATCTGCACGGCCGGCTCGACGAAGTGGAATGCCTCGCCTGCAGGGTGCGCATCCCGCGTCACAAGATGCAGCAGGCACTGCAAGCGCGCAATCCCGAGTGGAGCGCCTTGTGTGCGAGCCATGCGCCGGATGGCGACGCGGATCTGGAAGCCGCGGATTTCTCCTCGTTCGACGTGCCCGCCTGCGAGACTTGCGGCGGCATCTTGAAGCCCGCCGTGGTGTTCTTCGGCGACTCCATCCCGGCGGCGTATACCCAGGAAGCCCTGCAGCAGGTGCGCCACGCCGATGCGCTGTTGGTGGTGGGTTCCTCGCTCATGGTCTGGTCGGGTTTCCGCCTGGTACGGGAAGCGGCCGAACGCGGCATCGCCGTGGCAGCCTTGAACCTAGGGCTGACCCGCGCCGATGGGCTGCTGCATCTCAAGCTCATCGCGCCCTGCGGCGAAACACTGCGGGACGCCGCCGCGGCGCTCGGGGCCTGAACATGCGCCATGCCGGCAGCTGCCATTGCGGGAACCTGAAGCTCGAGTTCGAGACCACGCTCGAACCCGCTGCCCTGCCCTTGCGCGCCTGCCAATGCAGCTTCTGCCGCCGCCATGTCGCGCTCAGCACCTCGGACCCGCAGGGCTCGGTGCGGGTCAGCGTGGCGGATGCTTCCCAGATGCAACGCTACCGCTTCGGGCTCGGTATCACCGATTTCCTCATCTGCCGCCGTTGCGGTGTTTACCTGATGGCGATGATGGAGATAGACGGCGGCCTATACGCGGTGCTCAATGCCAACGTGCTGGAGTGCCGCGCCGCCATGACCGGGCCGGTCACCCCCATGGAATACGGGGATGAGGATGAGGCCGCCCGTTTGGCGCGCCGAAAGACACGTTGGACGCACGTCACCGCCCTGGACGGGGTCTGAACGTAACGGACTGTTTCCGTACCCGCCGACCAGGGTCTATCCCACCTCTGTGATTTGCGCCACCGCGCCGGCCGCCATAGTCCGGTATGCTTGTCATATAACGATAAGCGTCGTCCCCCGGGAGCGGGGCGGCGGAAAAGGATCAGTGTTGCGCCTACGGATAGAAGCATCGGTGTTCGAGACGCCGCGCAGGCGTGCGCACTCGGCGTTCATCGCCGTGCTTCTGTACCTGGCTGCCGGGGCGGCGTGCGCCGATACACCGCCCACGGCGGCGGAATTGGGGCGTTGCCCCGCCCCCGACACGACCCGTCCCGAGCAATGGCACGGCCAGCACATCTGGACCGCGCTGCAGAAAGCCGGTTACACCATCGAACGCGTCGACATCCAGGTGGACGGCGTGTTCGATCTGGCCGATCCCAAGGAGAACACCTGGTACGCGCGTACCGCCGACGCGCTGCACATCAACACCCACCAGAAAGCGGTCCGTGAGCAGTTGCTGATCGAACCGGGCCAGAAGGTGGACGCGCGCCGTATCTACGAGAGCGAGCGGCGCCTGCGTGCGCTGTCTTACCTGCGCTTCGCCGACCTGGTGCCGCTGGCCTGCTCCGGCGACACCGTGGTGGTACAGGCACACGTGGCGGATGCCTGGTCCTTGAAGCTGGATGTGAACTTCGCCCACGTGGGCGGCCAGAGCAACCTCGGCGCCTCCTTCGAGGACGTGAACTTCCTCGGCACCGGCAAGACCCTGATGGTCGGGCACAAGAGTGACGTGCAGCGCATCAGCAACCAGGTCAGCTACCAGGACCCGGCGCTGCTTGGCAGCCGCTGGACCCTCGCCGCCACCTACGCGCATCTCTCCGACGGCTTCACCCGTTCCGTGGATCTGGGCCAGCCTTTCTACGAAGACCAGGCGCCCTGGTCGCTGTTCGTGCACTACCTTGACCAGCAGCAGAACCTGAATTTCTACCAGGACTCGGTGGTGGCCTGGCGCGCCGCGGACATCACCCAGAAGAGCGAACTCGACTGGATGCGGCTCCTGTACTGGGACGGAGCGGCAGGCATGCGTGCGGGCGTGAGCTACATAGACGAGGATATCCGCTACGGTGCATTGCAGCAGTTCCCGCCGGAGGCACTCGTGCGGCCGGTCCTCACGCCGCGCCGCTTCAGCGGACCCGCCGGCACCTATGAGTATTACCAGGACAACTACGGCACCTTCACCAACCTGGTGCTGATCGGGCGCACCGAGGACTACAACATCGGCTGGGACGACAAGGTCCAGCTCGGCTATTTCGGAGAGCGCTTCGGCAGCCGTGCGGCAGCCTGGTTCTATGACCTGTCTTCGAGCTACGGCAGCGAACCCCTGGGTGACAGCCTGTTCCTCTCCAGCGCCGAGTTGCGCGGCCGGCATCAGCAGACGCAGGATCAGGGCGTGGACGGGCAGATGCTGTTCACGTTCTACAACCAGAGTCTTCCCCACCAGACACTGGTGCTGCACGGTGAGTTGGGTTACAGCCTGCGGCCCGATCCGGAAGACCTGCAGTACCTGGGCGGCCTGCAGGGCATGCCCGGTTATCCGAACTTCTACCTGCTCGGTGACCGCCGCTGGCAGGCGAACGTCTCGGACCGGGTGGTCACGAACATGTATCTGTTCAACATCTTCCAGATCGGTTTCGCGGTGTATGCGGACGCCGGCCAGATCCGCCAACTCGGGGATGCCGGCTGGAGCCGCACGCTTGCGGATGCGGGCATCGCGCTGCGCCTGGGCGACGTGCGCAGCGCCTACGGCGGCGTCATCTACGTGACTTACGCCTGGCCGCTGGTGAAGCTGCCCGGCGCCACGCAACGCCAGTTCGTGGTCGGCAACATCATCAACTTCTGACTTCCTGAATGCAGTTTAGGGGTGAGCGGTACAGGGGTCCGCGGCATGCCGCGGACGTCCGTGCAGGGATGCGCGGGCTGGGCTACGAGCGGAGCAGGAAGCGCAGCGAGTAGTATTGCTGCCAGCTTGTGGCATCAACCCGCCGCCTTCTCATCCAAGACCACATGCGCGAGCGCATCCATCTCGTCGGCACGGCCGATTAGATGGGCGGGCAGGCGCGGATAGGCACTCACCAAGGACATCAGCAGTGCCGCGACGTAGGGGATGGATTGGATCAGGAGCACCGCGATCCACACCGACAGGTCGCGCATCCCGCTGTCCACTTCGAGATATACCGCGGTCACCGCGAGCCACAGGCCGAGCATCATCAGGCCCTCTTCCCGGCTGTCGTACAGGGCCTGCAGCAGGGCGTGGTTCTCGGCGCGCTTGGGGGTGCGGAAGAAAGGTTTATCCCGCGTGAAGAGTCCGGCCAGCACCGCGAGGCCGATGGTGTGACTCAAGGCCAGGCCCGCCAGCGCGGCGGCGAGCGTCTGGCGCAAGCTCGCGCCGACGCGGGTGCTGTAGAGGTGCAGGAGCTTCAGGATCTTGAAGGCGAATAGCGCCAGCGGCAGTGCCGAGAAGATCATCAGCGGCGGGTCGATGTAATGCGGGAACAGCGCCATGGCCAACGACCAGAACATGGCGGCGACATTGAACACCAGGTTGAACCCGTCCGAGAGCCAGGGCAGCCAGCCGGCCAGGAAATGGTAGCGCTGGCCGAGCGTGAGGTGCCCGCGGCTGAACAGCAGCCGCGCATGGTGTTTGAGGATCTGCACCGCGCCGTAGGCCCAGCGGAAACGCTGCTTCTTGTAGTCCAGCAGGGTGTCCGGCATCAGGCCGCGGCCGTAGCTCTTGGGGATGTAGGCGGCCTCGAAGCCCGCCTCGAAGACCTTGAGTCCCAACTCCGCGTCCTCGGTGATGCACCACTCGGACCAGGCGCCAACCTGCTGCAGCAAGGAGCGCCTGATCATGGTCATGGTGCCGTGCTGGATGATGGCGTTGCGTTCGTTGCGGGTGATCATGCCGATGTAGAAGAAGCCGCGATACTCCGCGTAGCACATGGCCTTGAACGCGTTCTCGTCGGCGTCGCGGTAGTCCTGCGGCGCCTGCACCACGCCGATGCGAGGCATGGCGAACAGCGGCGCGAGGTCGCGTAGCCAATGCGGGTCCACCACGTAGTCGCTGTCGATGACTGCGACGATGGACGCTTCCGGTGCGGTGCGTGCGAGCGCGAAGTTGAGCGCGCCGGCCTTGAAGCCCTTGAGCGGCGCCACGTGGAAGAAGCGGAACCTCACACCGAGCTTGCGGCAGTGCTCCTCCACCGGACGCCACTTGGCCTCGTCACGGGTATTGTTGTCGATCACCAGCACCTCGAAGCGCGGGTAGTCGAGGCGGCTCAAGGCGTCGAGGGTCTCCTTCAACATCTCCGGCGGTTCGTCGTAGGCCGGTACCTGCACCGAGATCATGGGCAGATCATCATCGGCGGCGCGCAAGGGCTCGAAGGCGCGCCGGCGCACGGTGACCCAGTGGGCCTCGGCCCATTCGTGGGTCTCGGTCAGCAGCACCAGCACCACGCCCACCATGCCGATGAACAGCAACAGGCCCACGGCGACGTTGGTGACCGTCAAGTATTGCTGGGTATAGTCGTAGAACACCCACACCAGCGTGGTGGTGGCGGTGTACACCACCACCGCGATGAAACTGCGACCCCGATGACGCAGGGTATGGCTGCGGCCGAGGATCAGCATCAGCAGGGTGGCCGCCATCAGTACCGAGGCGCCGGCCAACAAAGGCCACGCAGGGATGCGTACGATCGGACTGCGCATGGCGAACTTGGGCCCGCGGTCCACGTTCCACACGCCCCAATAGGCGCCTACCGCGCCCTCGGTCTGTTCCTTCCAGGGCTGGTCGAAGGCTTCCATGAGGCGGTAGGTCCACTCGCGCTTCTTCGCCAGGTCGAGGAAACGACGCAGGAACATGGCCTCGTTGGCCGGCGAGGCCACCGCCGCGTGGCGGGTGCGGCCGTAGGAGGGCCAACCCACCTCGTCGATGATGATCTCCTTGTCCGGGTAGCGCTTCTCCAGGTCCCGCATGCGGTCGTCGATGTAGCCGACCGCCTGGTCCACGTCCACGCCCTCCCAGTAAGGCAGCATGTGTACGCCCAGGAAGTCCACGTGATCCACGAGTTCCGGATGCAGCATCCAGGTGCTCCAGGTCTCGGCGGTGCCCACGGGCTGGCGCACCGAGCCGCGCACCTTATCCAGGTAGCGGATGAGATCTTCCGTGGGCAGGATTCCGGTGAGCACCGTCTCGTTGCCCACCAGCACCTGTTTCACGTCGGGGTTGCTGCGCGCGGTCTGGATGAGCTCGTCCACCTGGGCTTCGCTCTTCTGCCTGTCCGAGTCCACCCAGGCGCCCAGCATCACCTTCATGCCATAAGGCGCGGCCAGGCGCGGGATGTCGCCGATCGTCCCCTCCATCGTGTAGGTGCGGATGGAGTCGGTCTTGCCGGAGAGCAGCTTCAGGTCGGAGTTGATCTCAGCGTCGCTCGGGAAGCGGTGGGCGATGGCGTCCTCGCCGGCGTGGAACGGCGAGAAGGAGAAGCCCTGGATGTGATCCGGCCAGGGCGGTTCGTGGTCCGGCTGGTTGAACCAGGCCCACACGCTGATGGTGAGGGTCGCCACGGAGGCAGCGATGACGAGGCTGGCGGCGCGCATTGCTAGATGCGGTGGGCGCTGAGCAGTTCGCCGGTGTCCGGCCGCACGCCGCGCCACAGCAGGAAGGCCTCCGCCGCCTGCTCCACCAGCATGCCCCAGCCGTCGAAGGCGTTGCGCGCGCCCTCGCGCTCGGCCCAATGCATGAACACCGTGGGCCGTTCCGCGTAGAACAGGTCGTAACAGGTGGCTTGGGAGCTGAGCACGTCGTGAGGCAATGGCGGCATCTCGCCGCTCATGCTGGCGGAGGTGGCGTTCAGCACCAGGTCGAAGCTGCCGCGGATGGTATCGAAGCCACCGCCGCGCACGCCCTGGGTCACGTGGCGCGCGACGAGTTTCTCGGCCCGTGCCGCGGTGCGGTTGGCGACATGGATCAGCGCCGGCTTCTCTTCCATGAGTGCCGCCAGCACGCCGCGGGCGGCACCGCCGGCGCCCAAGAGCAGCACGCGCTTGTCGTGCAGCGTGATGTGCCGGTTGTAGCGCAGGTCGCGGATCAGGCCGGCGCCGTCGGTATTGTCGCCGAGCAGCGTGCCGCCGTCCCGCACTGCGATGGTATTGATGGCGCGGGCCTTCTTGGCGCGCGGCGTGAGTTCATGGCAGAGCCTGAAGGCCTGCTCCTTGAAGGGCAGCGTCACGGACAGGCCCTTGCCGCCGCCCGCCAGGAAGCCGCGCAGCGCCGCGATGAAGCCGCGCGGCGGGGCATCGATGCGTGTGTATTCCAGCCGCTGACCCGTCTGGCGGGCGAAGGCGGCATGGATGCCCGGTGAGAGGCTGTGCTCCACGGGGTGGCCGATGATGGCGTAGCGATCTGAAGCGTTGGACATATTACGAAAAAATCCTTCCGGGCTTCGCTCCTGCGCGCCCGGAAGTCCAGGGCAGCCGTCCCTGGCTGCCCGCCCGATGCGATGCATCGGGCCCAGGGTTTTTTCTCTGGGGCCGAGTCCGATGCGTGCTCGGACTCGGCCCGCACAGAATGTGGTGCGAGTTGGTTTTGCGCCCGATGCGTCCCTGCATCGTCAAGCAGTAGCTCACAGTCATGCGCCTTCCTTGATCCACGTCGCGGCACGTTTCGCGAAATAGGTGAGGATGCCGTCGGCGCCGGCGCGTTTGATGGAGGTGAGTGCTTCCAGTGCGCAAGCCTTCTCGTCCAGCCAGCCGTTCTTCGCGGCTGCCATGAGCATGGAGTACTCGCCGCTCACCTGATAGACGAAGGTGGGCGCACCGTAGCGGTCCTTCACCTGGCGGACGACGTCGAGATAGGGCAGGCCCGGTTTCACCATCACCATGTCCGCGCCTTCCGCGAGGTCGAGTCCCACCTCGCGCAGCGCTTCGTCGCTGTTGGCCACGTCCATCTGGTAGCTGTGCTTGTCACCCTTGCCCAGGTTGGCGGCGGAGCCGACCGCGTCGCGGAACGGGCCGTAGAAACTGGAGGCGTACTTGGCCGAGTAAGCGAGGATGCGGGTGTTGATGAAACCTTTCTCTTCGAGCGCGGTGCGGATGGCGCCGATGCGCCCGTCCATCATGTCCGAGGGCGCCACCACGTCGGCGCCGGCCTCTGCATGCGACAGCGCCTGGCGCACCAGCACTTCGACGCTCGCGTCGTTCAGCACGTAACCCTGAGCGTCGATGATCCCGTCCTGGCCATGAGTGGTGAAGGGATCCAGCGCCACGTCGGTGATCACGCCGAGCGTGGGGAATTCCTTCTTGAGGGCGCGGGTCGCTTCCTGGGCCAGGCCCTTGGGGTTGTAGCTCTCGGCGGCGTCCAGGGATTTCTTGGACGCGGGCGTCACCGGGAACAGCGCGAGGGCGGGGATGCCGAGCGCCAGGCATTGCTCCGCTTCCTTGAGCAGCAGGTCCACGCTCACGCGTTCCACGCCGGGCATGGAAGCCACCGCCTCGCGCTGACCCTTGCCTTCGATGACGAACACCGGATAGATGAGGTCATCCGTGCTCAAGCGCGTCTCGCGCATCAGACGGCGTGAGAAGGCGTCGCGGCGCATGCGCCGCGGGCGGACGGCGGGGTAGCCGCCGCGGGATCGGGAAGGGGGCTTCACGTGAATCTGGCTCCTGGACCGTGACGCGGGGGCTTAAGGCTGCAAAGCGAGGCCAAATAGAGTAAAACAAACTCGCCGGATGGGCCAGTTAGACACTGGAAAACAATAGGTTACAAACCTCCATGGCTGCTTCTACCGCCGATATACAGGACCGCAACCGCCATCTGGCGGATTTGCTGCATGGCTGCGCCCAGGGCCGCCAGGCGGCCTTCCAGGCGCTTTATCGCGAGGTTTCCCCGCAACTGTTCGCGGTCCTGGTACGTATCTTGAAGCGTAAGGACCTGGCCGAGGAGGCCCTCCAGGACGCTCTCTTGAGCGTCTGGCGCAATGCCGGCAGCTATTCCACCGATAGGGGCGCCCCCATGACCTGGCTGGTCTCCATCTGCCGTTACCGGGCGCTGGACATGCAGCGCCGGGAGAAGCGCGAAGTGTCCCTGGACACGGACCGTGAGGACCTGGACGAGGACGGGCAGCAGGTATCCGGCGGCGAAGCCGTCACGGACGCGGTGTCATTGAGCAAGGCGGAGGAACGCAAGTTGGACGATTGCATGGGCAAGCTGAACGGCGGACAGCAGCAGAGCATCCGGCTCGCTTATGTCGACGGCTGTACCCATGAGGAGATCGCCACGCGGGTCGGCTCGCCCGTCGGCACGGTCAAGAGCTGGGTACGGCGCGGGCTCGAGAGCCTCAAGCGCTGCCTGGAAGCAGCATGAACTATTCCGATCCCAGACTGCAGAACCTCTTGGCCGGTGAATATGTGCTGGGCCTGATGCGTGGTGCCGCGCGCCGGCGCTGCGAGCGCCTGATGATGGAGAGCGCGGGTCTCGGCGCCGAAGTCACCGCCTGGGAGGGGCGCTTCGCGGCCTGGGCCCTGAAGCTCAATCCCATCGACCCGCCGGGCTATCTTGAATGGCGACTCATGGGCCGGGTGCGCAAAGAGTCGCAACCGCGCGGCGAACGCCTGCGCAACACCTTCTGGCGCAGCTGGGCGGTGGCGGCCACCGTGGTGCTGGCACTGGTCATCGTCACCCAGAAGGCCACGCCGCCCACGGAGAGGAAGCCCGCCGAGTTCGCCCTCATGTCCGACGCCAAGGGCACGCCCCTCTGGCTCATCAGCGTGCACCCGGAGGCGCGCCGCGTGGACATGAAGGTGGTCACCGCCAACCCGGTGCCCGCCGGCAAGTCCTACGAGCTGTGGATGATCCCCGACGGCGGCAAGCCCGTACCCATGGGTCTCATGAACGAGACCGGCGTGGCCAGCGAGACCGTCACGCCTGAGCTTCTGGCGCGCCTCTCCGGTGCCAAGGCCCTGGCCATCTCCCTGGAACCCAAGGGCGGCTCGCCCACGGGCCAACCCACCGGGCCCGTGCTCTGGGTCGCGCCCCTGGTGACGAGCTGATGTCCGATCCCGGTAATAAACCCCCCGGCGGTCCGGTCTCTGCTCCCATGGGGACGCTTCAGCACCGTTTCGAGCTGCTGGCGCGTGCGCAGACCCCGGGCCTGTACCGCTACGCGTACTGGCTGTGCCGGGACCGCGCGCTCGCCGAGGACCTGGTGCAGGAGACCCTGTTGCGCGCCTGGCGGTCGCTGGACTCGCTGCGCGAGGAGGCGGCGGCGCGCCGCTGGCTCATCACCATCTTGCGGAACGAGTTCATGCGTGAGTTATCCAAGCGTCGCGACACCGTGGCGATAGACGAGATGCCCCTGGTGGACCCTTCCGCCAACGTCGGCGGCAGCGACACCGACATGTTCGACGTGCGCCGCGCCCTGTGGAAGCTCACGCCGGAATATCGCGAGCCCCTGGCCTTGCAGGTGCTGATCGGTTGCACCACCCAGGAGATCGCCGAGATGCTGGAGCTGACCCAGGGCACGGTGCTGACGCGCCTGCATCGGGCCCGCAACCAGTTGCGCGAGCACTTAGGGCTTACCGGCGCGGCCATGGGCGAGGGCGCGGCATGAACGCAGCCGTCACCTGCCTCGACGTGCGCCGCATCCTCGGTGCCGAGCCGCAGCGCCGTGACGCCGGCATCGTCGAACACCTGCGGGACTGCCAGGCCTGCGCGAACTTCGCCCGTGACATGCTGGCGCTGGATGCGCGCCTGGAAATGGCCTTCAAGGTGCCGGTGCCGGAGGGCCTGGAAGCGCGCATCGCGCTGGACGGCTCGCTGAAGAACCGACGCCGCACCTGGAGCCCCTGGTATGCGGCCGCTGCCAGCGTGCTGATGACCTTAGGCCTGGCGAGCTTCGCCTGGCGCCATACCCATCCTTCCGACCGTGCGCTGGCCGCTGCGGTGGTGCAGCATATCGAGAACCCGGAAGAATCATCGGCCCTGGTGCCGGACCGGGCGCTGATCCACGACGCCGCCTACGTGCAGGGCGTGATGCAGAAGGCGGGTGCCGGCATGCAGGGCGGCATGGACGATGTGACCTATGCCCAGGTCTGCCTGTTCCGCGGCGAGCGGGTGGCACACCTGGTGGTGCACGGCACCAATGGTCCCGTCACTATCCTGCTGCTGCGCCATGTCCACGTGGACAAGAGCGTGCCGGTCGACGAAGACGGCTTCCACGGCGTGATCGTGCCGGCGGGCGAGGGCAGCATCGCCATCGTCACCAACAACAACACGCCGGTGCAGCCGATGGAGCAGGAACTCGCGTCTAAGGTGGAATGGACCCTTTAATCTCCGGGCAATCCAGCCGCTTATAATAGAGGCCCTTCGCGAGGGCCTTTTTCATGAAGCTCATCGACCGGATCCTCGTCGCAGACCTGCATCTCAAGGCAGTGTCCTCGCCTCGTCTGCGCACTCACCACAACCTGCACGCGACACACGCAGACCCCATCCAGCGCATGTGCATGGCCATGGAGCCGCGCACTTACGTGCGTCCGCACCGCCATCCGGACAAGTGGGAACTGCTGCTGATCGTGAGCGGCGACATGCTGGTGCTGTATTTCGATGACCAGGGGAAAGTGACCGCCGTGACCCGCCTCAAGGCCGGCGGCGAGACCTTGGGGCTGGAGACCCCCGCCAACACCTGGCATGGCATCGTGACCCTGGCGCCCTCGACCGTCGTATTCGAGTGCAAGCACGGCCCTTATGTACCCACCGAGGAGAAGGACTTCGTGGCCTGGGCTCCGGCCGAGGGCCATGCGCGTTGTGCGGAGTTCGAGGAATGGTTCAAGCAGGCACGCGTCGGTGACGTGGCTCCGGATTATCGCAAGTGAGGTCCGAACACGCAGATGGCAGGATCAGATGCCGCTGGGCGCCGCCGGATGATCCGATTTATACCGCTTATCACGACAAGGAATGGGGCGTGCCGGTGCACGACGACCGCAAGCTCTTCGAGTTCCTGATCCTGGAGGGTGCCCAGGCCGGCCTCTCCTGGTCCACCATCCTGCACAAGCGCCAGAACTACCGCAAAGCCTTCGCCCGCTTCGATCCGAAGAAGGTCGCCAAGTTCGCCCGCAAGGATGTGGCGCGCCTGATGAAGGATGCCGGCATCGTCCGCAACCGCCTGAAGATCGAGAGCAGCATCTCCAACGCCAAGGCCTTCCTCGCGGTGAGGAAGGAGTTCAAGACCTTCGACAAATACATCTGGTCCTTCGTGGGCGGCAAGCCGAAGCGGAACCGCTGGAAGAGCGGCCAGGTGCCGGCCCGTACCCTCGAGTCCGATGCCATGAGCAAAGATCTCAAGAAGCGCGGTTTCCGTTTCGTGGGTTCGACGATCTGTTACGCGTTCATGCAGGCCACCGGAATGGTAGATGACCACTCCACTGCCTGCTTCAGGCACAAGCGCCGGTGACACCGCTTCTCGGCGTCGGTCTCGCCCTCTTGGGCGGCTTCCTGGGCGGCGTCATCGGCGCCCTCACGGGCTTGGGCGGCGGCATCATCGTGGTGCCGCTGCTGACCCTGGTCCTGCATCTCCCCATCACCGAAGCCGTGGGCGTGAGCCTGTTCGGCGTCATGGCCATCTCCGTGGGCGCCGCGCCGCGTTTCGTGGGTACCGGCCTCTCCAATGTGCGGGTGGCCCTGTTCCTGCAAATGGCGGCGTCCGCCGGCGCCTTGGTAGGCGCGCTGGTCTCCCATGACATCCCGGCCCGGGCCCTGTTCCTGATGTTCGGCCTGGTGATGCTCTACAACGCCATCGTCTCGTTCCTGCCTTCGCGTAAGACCCAGAGTGCCGCGATCAGCTCGCCCCTGGCCCAGCGCCTCAAGCTCGCGGGCCGCTACCAGGAGCGCGGTGAGTGGCAGGCCTACGAGGTCGCGAGCCCCTTGCCGGCCTTCGGCATCATGCTCGGCGCCGGCATGCTCTCGGCCCTGCTCGGTATCGGTTCCGGTGTGTTCAAGGTCATGGCCATGGACAAGCTCATGCGCCTGCCCTTCAAGGTGTCCACCGCCACCTCCAACTTCATGATCGGCATCACCGCCGCGACGAGCGCCGGCTACTACCTTTCCCACGGCGACGTGCCGCCGCTCATCGCCGCTCCCGTGGTGCTGGGCACGCTCGGCGGCGCCTACTTGGGTGGGCATTGGATGAAGGTGCTGCCGGTGCAGCAACTGCGCCGGATCTTCGCCGTGGTGCTCATGGCCGTGGCCCTGCAGATGCTCTACCAGGGGATCCGGCCATGAGCGAGAAGCTGGAAGCCCAGCGCCGGCTCATCACGCTGGCGATACTGCGCCTGAGCATCGGCCTCGCGGTGTTCTCGATCCTGGTGGGCCTGACCCTGTTCCTGGCCCGGGGTGCCGTGTACTTTCCACGCGCGCCTTCCGGGCGCATCGACGCGATCCTGGCCTACGTCTGGCACGAAGCCTTAGCCATGCGGCCATCGGCTTTTCTGGAAGCGGGACTGCTAGTGATCCTGTTCACGCCCCTGGCGCGGCTGGCGTCGGGCGTGGTGGCGAATGCGCGGATGAGGGATTGGCTCTATGTAGGGATAGGTGCGGTCGTCATCGGCCTTGTGCTTACCGGACTCTTTACAGGACAGAGCGGGGGTTGATTCGTCATCGAGAGGTATGATTAACGGATTGCAGTAGACGCTCTATAAACAGAGGTCTGTTATGACTTATTCGACTGAACATTCAGAACGTAAATTTGGGCCATATAAGAATATAGTTAGTTGGCTTGGTAAGAACCAAGAATGGATGTTTTTGTTTTTTATATGCATTCTGCTCGGATATGGCATTCGTTATCAGTTCTGGTTTTTATTGGCTATAACTGTCGTTGCATTAATTTATGGCATAGCACTTCTTGAATCCAACAAGCTATATAGAGAAGAAGCCGAATCTAGAGGTCGCCAAGTTAAAGAGTTGGTTGACGTCATTGAGCAATTGCGCAAGAAAATAAATCAGTATAAATAGATCCCTTTAGTTCACGCCTATTTCTGGCGCGCGAAGATATGCGATTGATCCTTGAACGCCTTGAACTCTAGGGCGTTGCCGCTGGGATCCTTGAAGAACATGGTGGCCTGCTCGCCCACTTGGCCTTTGAAGCGGATGCAGGGCTCGATGACGAACTTCATCTTGCCCTTGAGCCGCTCCGCCAGCTTCTCCCAGTCGTTCCATTCCAGGATCACGCCGAAATGCCGTACCGGTACGTCCTCGCCATCGACTTTATTCGTGGCGGCGGCGGATTCGGCGGGCGCCAAGTGCGCCACGATCTGGTGACCGTAGAGATCGAAGTCGATCCACTCCTTGGATTCCCGACCCGTGGGGCAGCCCAAAAGGCCCGCATAAAAACGCCGGGCTTCCTCTAGATCATGGACCGGGAAGGCCAAATGAAAAGGTCTGATGTTCTTCATAGTGAAAGTATGTCTAAAAATGAGAGATTTTGCCCTTTGGGTAGGCGCGGACGCCCGAGCACCCGGAGTGCACTTTGGGTGTGCATGAGGAAGGCGAGGGCGGCCGCAACACCGCCAAAGGGCAAAAGATCCATTTTTAGACCCAGTCGCGAGGCACCAAAAACTTCTTATACAACTCTTCCTCGCGACTCCCAACCTCGGGACGCCAGTCGTATTCCCAGCGCACCAGGGGCGGCAGGGACATGAGGATGGATTCGGTGCGGCCGCCGGATTGCAGACCGAAGAGCGTACCCCGGTCCCACACCAGGTTGAATTCCACGTAACGGCCGCGACGGTAGAGCTGGAAGTTCCGCTCCCGCTCGCCGAACTTCGTGTCCCGGCGCTTCCCGGCGATGGGCGTATAGGCCGGGAGGAAGTGATCGCCGACGCTTTGCATGAAGGCGAAGGAGCGCGCGAAGCCCTCGGCGTTCAAGTCGTCGAAGAATAAGCCGCCCACGCCCCGGGGCTCGTTGCGGTGCTTGAGGAAGAAGTACTCGTCGCACCACTTCTTGTAGCGGGCGTAGGCCTCAGCGCCGAAGGAGGAATCGCAGGCGGCTTTCGCGGTCCGGTGCCAATGGCGCACGTCTTCCTCGAAGCCGTAGTAGGGCGTGAGATCGAAGCCACCGCCGAACCACCACACAGGCGCTTCGCCTTGCTTGGGCGCGGCGAAGAAACGCACGTTCATGTGCGCCGTGGGTACGTAGGGATTGAGGGGGTGCAGCACCAGGGAGACGCCCAGGGCACGCCAGGCGCGGCCCGCGAGCTCGGGACGATGCGCGGTGGCGGAAGGAGGGAGCTTGGTGCCTTGCACGTCTGAGAAGTTGACGCCGGCTTGTTCGAACAGCGCGCCGTCTTTCAGCACGCGGCTCTCGCCGCCGCCGCCCTCGGGCCGGGTCCATTGCTCGCGTTTGAAATGAGCCTTGCCGTCGAGCGCTTCCAGCGTGGACGTGATCTTGTCCTGCAAGGAACGGAGATAGGTCTCGACGGCCTGGATATCCATTCCGCCATTTTAATGCAAAAGCCGTCCCAGGCATTTGCATCTCGGCGAGTCTGGTACATGCCCGGACTCGCCTCCGCCGAATCAAGCACTTACGTGCTTGATTCGCGTGCAGCACATCCCTGTGCTGCAGTCATCCCGCCCGCAATACCTTCCCGGTGAGCGCCTCGCGGATCTCGGTCGGTCTGGCGAGTCCGCCGACGACCCCAGGCAGGATGTGGTCGACGCCGTCGCCGAACAGCGAACGCACCGCCAGCGCGGTGCGGACCGGCGGTCGGCCACTGCGGTTGGCGCTCGTCGAGACCAGGGCCATGTCCAGTTCGCGGCAGAGCGCCGAGGCGACGGGATGGGCCGTGACGCGTACCGCGAGGGTGTCGCGGCCGCCCGAGAGCCAGGAGGGCAGGGATTCGGCGGCGGGCACCACCCAGGTGACGGGACCGGGCCAGCTCGCTTCGAGCTTCTGCAGGATGGCGTCGGAGAGCTTCGCCATGAAGGGCAGGAGTTGACCGATGTCGGAAGCGATGAGGATCAGGCCTTTGGAAGCGTCGCGGCCCTTCAGCTCGAAGATACGCTGCACCGCCGCCTGCTCGAGGGGGTCACAACCCAAGCCATAGACCGATTCGGTGGGGTAGGCGATGACGCCGCCGCTACTGACCGTCTCGACAGCATGCCTCAACGACCAAGCGGCGGGTTTCATCTCTGCATCAGGCGGCTGGCGCGGCCGTCTCTTCCGGCGGCGGGGCGAGCTCGGGTGCCGGTTCGGCGTAACCGCATTCCTTCACCGGGCAGACTCGCTCGGTGCCCTTGCGCTTGGTGGTCTTCACCGTGAGGATCGGCCAGCTGCACTTGGGGCAAGGCTGCGCCAGGGGCAGGTTCCATACCGCGTATTTGCAGTCCGGGTAGCGGGCGCAGGAGTAGAACACCTTGCCGTAGCGCGACTTGCGCTTGAGGAAGGTGGCCTGCTTGCACTCGGGGCATTCGACGCCGGTGTCCGCCGGCTTCTCCAGCGGTTC